>JBFMGN010000196.1:0-6254 GCA_040752435.1 Spirochaetota bacterium | reverse complement strand
TTGACAGTAAAAAAGTTTTATGATATTATACATAATGCATAATGCATAGATTATTAGTTTTACTTTTGAGGAAGCAGCAGTAATAACTGTGTACCGATTACATGCCGGTACACCCGAAGATTCTGTCTGTGTTGATGAAAGCGGATAAAGGAGTTAACCCATGCCGAAAGTCAGAGTTGGCATTGTTGGATTGGGAGCAATGGGCAAACTATACGCCGATGCAATGGTGGCGGCCGTTGAAAAGGCAGGCGTAAAATGCATGGTTGAATTTTTTAACCGCTGGAGCCCCCCATTTACACACGCCAAAAAGCGTATTGAGGATGGAGAAATAGGGGAGCTGGTCACATTTGCGGATTATAGGATCAAAGGCGGCGATTGACATCGATACCTCCGACCAGGAAATCCATATGATAACCGAGAACAGGCTAACTCATCCGGTTACCGATTGGCTTGACATCCTCGGTTATTTTGTCGGTCATCCGTATACAATGTTACAATCTTTTATTGATAACATCATCAATAATACGGAGCCGTTGGCTGGTCATATGGATGGCTGGTACACGACAAAATTTCTTGACGCGGTTCACCAATCGGTATCGAGGGGGAAAAAAATCGCCATTCAATGGTGAATAAAAAATGATTAAGAGGATCTTTTACCTATGAGATTAAAAAACAAAAAAGCGGTTGTTACCGGTGGAGCCGGGGCCATCGGCAGTGCGATTGTACTTGGGATTGTCAATGTCAGTTCCATCTCTTCCCGCACGGTGACATCAACCTATGTTCACTATACTGCCACCAAAGGGGGAATCGAGGCGATGACCAGGGGTATGGCAGCCGCGTTGGGCCGCTATAATATTCGCGTTAACTGTGTAGCGCCCGGAGTAGTAATGACTCCTACCGTTGCCAACATGTTTGAAGAACCTGCCAACGCGGAGCCTGTCAATGCCAGAACCCCCCTTGGCCGTATCGTAACGATGGAAGAATGCGTGGGACCGGTTATCTTTTTCTGTTCAGATGAGTCTAGCGGCATAACAGGCCAGGTTCTCGATGTGGATGGCGGCTATTCCATCCAGGGAATGGAATGGGTATTGACGGATAAAATTGTAAGATTCCGGCAGGACCTGGAAAAGAAAGGTTATAATAGAGGGTGAGTCAAAATATTCCTAATGGAGAAAAATTGAGGGAGGGTATAAATCATGCTGGATAACGGCAAACTGGGAATCGGAATTGTAGGATTGGGTTTGGTTGCGAACGAACATATCAGGGGATATCTGGCAAACCCGCAGTGTGAAATTGCAGCTTTCGTAAGCCGGGATAAAGAGCGGGCAAAACTGATGGCGGGGCGATTGGCGATGTGTTTTTTGCCGATTGTGAATACCTGCATGGGCATCTTGAACGGTATGAATCTCAGTGGCGCTGGATCTGGAAAAAATCGATGGGCGGAAGTACTTTAATGCAAGGTGGAATTCACGCGGTTGATGCGATGCGCCAGTTTATGAAAGCCGATGCCGTCGAGGTCACAGCCTACAGTCATGGCCATACAACTAAATATGAATATGACCCGACCATAATCGGTATTGTAAAGTTCGCAGATGGGGCAATCGCCAAGCTGACTTCAAGTTTCGAAACTGCAATGCCTTACCAGTTAAACCTGCGGCTCTACGGTACGAAGGGCACCATTCAAAATGACCGGTTGTGGTCGGAAGCACTATCGCCGGCGCAGAATGATTGGGCGGTTTTCCTGGCCGTCGGAGCCGACAGCGGGGATCCCTCGCACCATCCTTTTAAGCCCATGGTCGATCACATTGTGGATGCCATAATTAACGATAAACCGACGCATCCAAACATAAACGATGCATTAAAAAGTCACGAGCTCGCCTACGCCGCCGATATTTCCGCTTTTTCTCTATGACGACATTGCCATGGACACGGGGCTTATGATAAGTCCTCAAACCTTTCGCACATGGCTTAAGCCGCGGTACGAAAAAATTATTGAAACCAGCCGGAAAATAATACCGGGCCTGCCTGCATTTCTGCATACAGACGGCGATGCGCTGGATATGATCCCGGTAATAATAGAGTCCGGTTTCACCATTCTAAATCCCGTACAACCGGAATGCATGGACCTTAATGCAGTTAAATGTAAATTCGGCCGCCAGTTGGCGTTCTGGGGAACTGTAGGAGTCCAGCATACGCTGCCTTTTGGTACTCCCCAAGATGTAAAAGCTGAGGTTAAGCTTCGAGTGGAGACGGGCGGTATTGGAGGCGGCCTGGTCTTAAGTCCGGCGCAAACACTATACTCCGATGTGCCTTGGGAGAACGTCCTTGCCTTCTTTGAAGCCGCCGAGGAATATGGCGATCATCATCTTAAAAGTACGTTATCAACCGACAGACCCTCGGCGCACGCGCCCAGCCAAGATAAACACAGGTGAGACTGGTTGATGGTCAGCAAAGTTCTTTCGCTTGAGTTTTCAAATGAGCTCAGCAATTATTTAAACACGCAAGCGGCGTGGGTACGCGAGGCTCTGTCTCACAGTGTCTCCATCCCCAGCGTATCGGGTAGTGAAAAGGAGATGGTCGCCTTTTTTCATGAACTGCTCACGACTATGAAAGGGGAAGTATATAAAGAACCGGTCTCTGAAATCTTAAAAAATGATCCCGATTATATAACGGTGGATTCAAAGCAGCCGTATTCCGAACGTCCCAATCTTGTCCATTTAAAAAGAGGAAAAAACCAGGGACGGAGCTTAATTATGTGCGGGCATGCCGATGTTGTTCCGGGTGCCGGAAAAGAAGCCTTCGTACCGCGGCTTGAAGGCGAATATCTGTACGGGCGGGGTGCCTGCGATGATAAAGGTCCGCTTGTCGCCTGGCTTTTAGCGCTGAAAGGACTTGATTATTTCGGTCTGGAACCGGCCGGAAATCTGGAAACTCATATTGTCATCGAGGAAGAAGTGGGGGGCAACGGCGCTCTGTCGCTGATTCTTGGAGGCCGGATTACTGCCGAAAGTCTGCGGAATGTCGGCCAGTTGTGATGCTCGTCTTTATCACCATCGGGGTGGAATGCCTGTTATCGTTTTCGGCCCCGGCTCCTTAAAAGATGCACACAGCCGTGAAGAAAAAGTCAGCATCCCCGATATTCTGCGCGCGGCTAAAGCTTTAATTTACATGACATATAACTGGTCTGGTTGGTGCTGATTAAATGGCTGAAAATTCAACTGAGATGACGGAATTGCAGCTTCCATATGGAGGTTCCACTCTGCGTTATAAACTTCCGCGCCGCAATGTGGCGGAAGTATTAATTCCAAATAAAGTGAACGCCGGCCTGGAACAGCAGGATTCTCTTATCGAAGAGGCGCTTGATAATCCGATAGGTACGGCCAGACTTGAAGAAATGGTACAACCGGATCAGCAGGTAGCGATCATTATTGATGATCTTACCAGGCCTACGCCTGCGGCTCGAATATTACCTAAAGTTGTCAAGCGTTTGAAAAAGTCCGGAGTGGCCGACAGGCAGATTGAAATTATTATCGCCCTGGGTACGCACCGGGCGATGACAAAGGAAGAGATACAAAGGAAAGTGGGTGAGGAAATTGCAGGCGTCTTAAGGATTGAAAATCACGACTTTCATGATACGGACACTTTAAGTTTTGCAGGGGATTCACATGACGGGCTGCCTGTATGGATCAACCGCCGGGTCATTGAGGCCGATTTTCGTATCGGCATTGGCAATATAGTCCCTCATTGCGTGGCAGGGTGGGCCGGCGGCGGCAAAATTATCTACCCGGGCGTTGCGGGAGAGAAGACGGTTGATGCTTTCCACGGCGCCTTTGGAACGGACCTGGCGAATCGAGTGGGTAATGAAAATGCACCCATCCGAAAGGAAATTGAACGTTTGGTCGAGTATGTGGGACTGGAGTATATCGTCAATACAATTCTCACGGGTGAAGGCATAATATATCGGGTTGTCGCCGGTGACTATCGGAGGGCATATCGAAAGGGTGTGGAATATGCCCGGGCTGTTTATGCCGTTCAGAGCCGGACAATGGCAGATATTGCCGTTGTCAGTTCTTATCCTGCGGATATCGATTTCTGGCAGGCCGGTAAAGCGGTGTATTCAGGTGAGTTGCTTGTTCGGGACGGAGGAACATTGATTCTCGTAACACCCTGTCCGGAAGGGATTGTTCACAATCATGATTTATTGGCGTATATGTCGATGGAACCTGATCAACTCAAAAAAATGTTGTATAATTTCCAGGTTGAGGATCGCTCCGCGGCTGCGGCAGCCTTGCGCCTGGGATTAATAACACGACGTATCAAAGTTATTGTTGTTTCGGAAGGGTTAACGGAAAACGATGCCCAACGCCTGGGGTTCGGATACGCACGGTATCTTCAGGAGGCTGTAAATGCTGCTCTAAAGGCCTATGGCGATAATTGTAAATTGTCGGTGTTGACCCATGGCGGTGATATTTATCCTGAAAAGAACAGGGCGATTTGAATGGCGGGTTTAAAAAATGAAAGAGAGCATATCACCCCGGGGAGGTGAGGATTGAGTACCAATGAACAAATGTTATCTGACCATTTATCTCTCACTGAAAGAGTGTATGTGACATTACGGGAAATGATCTTAAACATGGAATTACCGCCCGGTTTAAGGTTGAAAGATTTTGAGCTGGCTAAAAAACTCGGCGTGAGTAACACCCCCTTAAGAGAAGCTATGCGGCGTCTGGCGGCGGAATCGTTGGTAGAGACAATACCCCGGCGCGGTACCTTTGTTCGCCGGTTGTCTATTGAAGAAGTAAGAAGGCTGTATGAAATTCGGGAAGCATTGGAGATACTTGCAGCCCGCCTGGCGGCCGAGCGCGGGAAGGATGAAATGCTTAAGGATGTAATGAAGGCCGCCGGTCTGCATAGAAAAGCGGTAGAGAACGGTGATATGCATGAATATCTCAATCTCGACCGAAGGTTCCATGAACTTATCGCCGCCTGTTCAAACAATGACATTCTTGTTTCGATCTTAAGCAGCCTGGCTGACAGAATCCACATCGTCCGGCGGATGACTTCCGACGTAACCAAGGACCTGGTAACCGGAAAAGAACATCTGGAAATTGCCCAGGCGCTTGCGGCGCGGGACAGTAAAAAAGCGGCCCAATTGATGAAAAATCATATCCGGATGCACTGCGAAAGAGTAGTGAGTGTGCTCAGGAACGTAGAAATAAAGGGCTAAAGCGTTAAATTATGGTTTTGGTGGATTTTCGCTTGACAGGCTGTTGCGAACTCATGTATAATGCATTATGCATAATGTACAGCAATAAATTTAAGCAGCCTGTAAAAGACCAACGGCTGTGCTGATGGCTTGTTTTCTAGTCAACTGGTATTCGCATCTATAACAAAATGGGGAGGAAGAATGAACAAACGCACTCTCAACCTGTTGCGTAAAGCGCATACCGGCAAGGGACGAATTACGGTTATTCCCCAAAAAGATACCATCATGAAATTCCTCAACATGGATCTCTTATCCCTTGAAAAAGGAGAAGCGTCTTCCCTGGGCGAACCGGAGCGGGAATTGGGTCTGGTTATTCTAGGTGGTCACTGTTTAGTCGCGTTGCCGGGGTGTGCTGAAACCGTATTAAAGGCTCGCTCAAAACCTTTTATTGGATGGCCTCATGCCGTTTATATACCCGCCGGGGAGAATATTACAATAAAAGCGCTTACCTCAATGGAAGCCGTGATTTTTGGTACTCCCGCTGAAAGGGGTGAAAAGGTTCAGATCATTTCTCCTGATGATATTGAAGTCTTAAAGATAGGTGCGGGGAACTGGTATCTTGAAGGTACATTCATAATATACGACAAAGTTCCAAGTAAGCGTTTAATTGTGGGAGAGACCCATATTCCGGCCGGGAATTGGTGTTCCTCGCCGCCGCATTCACATGAGAAAGATGTGGCAGGCATTGAAACTCAACTCGAAGAAATTTATTACTTCAGATTTCAACCGTCTCAGGGTTTTGGTTTTCAGGGTGTTTATACCCTGGATGGAGAAATCGAGGCGGCATACCTGATCCATGACGGTGATGTAGTCCTGGTTCCGCGCGGCATGCATCCAAATGTTGCCGGTCCGGGTTACGAGATGTACATGCTGTGGGGTATGGCAGTACAAAAAATTAAAAATGCTAACCCGGACTGGATTATGCCGATGGTAGCCGGAAACGACTATGTTATGTTCTTGAAACAGTTTTTCGATTTCGGGTTGAAGG
>JBFMGN010000195.1:0-6257 GCA_040752435.1 Spirochaetota bacterium | reverse complement strand
TGTCGGAGAGGGTCATAGCCTCCTCTTGATCGTGGGTAACGTAAACGGAGGTGATACCCAGACGCCGTTGAAGTTTACGGATCTCAATCCGGGTGCTCTCCCGTAGCTTGGCATCCAGGTTGGAGAGGGGTTCATCGAGGAGCAACACCTTGGGCTCCATGACCAGGGAGCGAGCCAGGCTGACCCGCTGCTGCTGACCCCCGGAAAGCTGAGCGGGAGAACGGTTCCCCATCCCCTCCAGTCCCACGAGCTGCATTACTTTTTCGGTGCGCGCCCGCACCTCTTTTGAATGTATCCGATGGATCTTCAGTCCATAGGAAATATTTTTAGCCACCGTCATATGTGGAAATAAAGCGTAATTTTGAAAGACCATGGTAGTCGGTCGTTTATTGGGCGGTGCGTCGTTGATCCTTTCCCCATCCAGCAAAATTTCTCCGGAAGTTGGAAACTCGAGGCCCGCGATCATCCTTAAGGTAGTGGTTTTACCGCATCCGGATGGACCTAAAAGGGTCACCAACTCGCCTTCACTAACCTCCAGGTTGACGTTGTCCACCGCGGTCACAGCTTCAACCCTGCCGCCGAAGACCTTCATCAGATTCTTCAAAACCAGGTAGTCCGACTTCATATCCTTATCCTTATCCGAGAATGCTGGTCGTGCGCACACCCCGGCCGATCCGATTCACCACCAGTTGGATTATTCCCAATGCAATGAGCACAATTACGATTAACAGGAGACTTATGGCGGCCGCCTGGGCATAACGGTTGTTGTCCACGAACCCGAGAATCGCCACAGTGATCAGGTTCCATTTCCCGGAAACCACAAAGATCACCGCACTGATAGCCGTCATCGCCTTGACAAAGCTGTACACCAGCCCGGAGAAAAAAGCCGGTGCAATCATGGGCAGGGTGATTTTGCGAAAGGTTGTGCTGCTGTCGGCGCCCAGGTTCATGGAAGCTTCCTCGATAGCGGGATCGATCTGATGCAGGGCGGCAATCCCGGAACGGATACCGACCGGCATGTCCCGGAAAATGAGCAGAAGCACGATGATCCAGGCTGTTCCAGTCAGGATAAAGGGAAAGAGAGCCGAACGCTGGTTGAAAGCCAGGATATAACCGATGCCGACCACCGTTCCCGGAACCGCGAAAGTCAACATAGCAATGAACTCCATCAATCCCCGCCCAGGAAACCGCTTGCGGATAACCAGGAAGGCGATGAACATCCCCAGTATTCCGGTAATCGGCGTAGCCAGAGTGGAAAGACTCAAAGAATCGAGAATATAGGATTTTCCAACTTTGAAAACCTCTACGTAATTTTTCAAGGTAAGGGTCGGGTTCACTCCCCAGAGCGTCTGAAATGAGCCGTAAATAATGGTGCCGTAGAAGATGAACACCATCCCGGTAAACAGAATGCACAGCAGATAGACCGGGAGCTTGATGTACCACTCCAAACGTTTTATCGTTGAGGCCGTGGGCTTGCCCGTCACCGTGACGTAGGACTTACGGGACACCCAGTACTTCTGCAAGAAGTAGGCGGTGGTGGTGGGAATGAACAGCAGCACTGCCAGGGTTGAACCTCGGGAGAGGTCGTACATCCCGGTGATCTGCAGATAGGCCTGGACGGAAAGCACCCGGAAGTCGCCCGAAATCACCATCGGGTTTCCGAAATCGGCGATGGACTGGATAAAAACAAGGAGCCAGGCGCTGGCGATCCCTGGTACGGCCAGGGGTAAAGTGATGGTAGAAAAGACTTTTGCCCGGGAGGCCCCGAGATCCATGGAAGCCTCTTCCAGAGCAGGATCGATAGCCTGCAGCACCCCGTATAGGGCTAGGAAAGCGGTAGGCGCGTAGGCGATAGTCTCCACCAGAACCAGGCCCCCCAGCCCGTAGATCGAATACTCCCCGATGATCTGCCGGATGAACGGGGTAAGGGCGCCTCTACGCCCGAAGAGGAGAATCGCCGCCAGGGCAACTACAAAGGGGGGAGAGATAATAGGGAAAGTGGCGATCTGACGGAAAAACTCCTTGAAAGGGAGGGGGGTTCGGGTAACGGCATAGGCAAAAACAAAACCCACCAGCGTACCGACCGTGGCCGTAATCGCCCCAAGGAGGATTGAGTTAAGAAATGGCTCATAGTGATACGAGGTCGAGAAGACGGCCAGATAGTTGGAAAGATTGAACCTTTTGTTGATTGTCAGACTGGTTTTAAAGACCTGGAAGATGGGAAAGACCACGAAGAGGATGAGGAAATAGAAAATGGCCAGAATCGCGACCAGAAGTAAGGGCTCTCTCCAGATGACGAGGAGACTGCTCACTATCTCCCTTCTTTTTCCCGCTCTTTTTCTCATACCGAGTCCTTAAACTTTGTCTTTAAAGTCGATCCAATAGGTATAGACACAAACCCCTCCCCTTTTACGATTTTTAAGGCAGGGACAACGGCGATTAAGATTATCCTTATAAAGCTCTTACTTACCGATCCGGTCTCTCCAGGCACCAATCAGGCGGTTATTGTTCTCTCCAGCCCAGATGGCATCGAAGTTAATCAACTTAACCTGGTCCATGGTGACCGCGCCGGGTGCTACCGTGGCCTTGGGGTTGACCGGAAGACGACTGTACTTCTGAAAGAGGTCCTGAGCCTTCACTGAAAAGCACCAGTCGATAAACTTTTTGCCCAATTCCGGTTCCGGGCCGCCTTTAATCAGGGCAAGACCCCCCACCTCATAACCCGTTCCCTCTTTTGGGAAAGTCATGACGACAGGATAACCTGGACCAATTCCTTTAGCAACGATATCATGGGAGAAGGCGACTCCCACCGCGGCTTCTCCCAGCCCGACCATCGGGATGCAGCCTGTTCCGGACTTGGTGTACTGGAGGACACTCTGCTGATCAAACTTCGCCCACCAGTCCAGGGTTTCTTTCTCCCCGTACATTTGTACCAGAGCGGCGTACGTGGTGTAAGCCGTACCGGAGGTATAAGGATAAGCCAGAACCACATTCTTGGCAAACACCGGGTTCAGCAGGTCGGTCCAGGAGGTCGGTGCTTCCACCTTATTCTTTTTCAGAAAATCTTTGTTAGTGATAAACCCAATCGCCCCGGTGTAGAAGCCGGTCCAGGCCCAATCATCGGCATGGAACTGGGGAAGCAGTTCGAAATCGATGTTAGGTTTATAGGGATTAAGCAGACCTTTCGCGGCGGCGTTGATATGTGAGGTATTCGAGCCGGCGTGCCAGACACTCGCTTGCGGGTTACTTGCCTCAGCCTCAACGCGGGCTAAAACTTCACCTGAGGATAAGCGAACCCACTCCACATCGATTCCCGTCTCCTGCTCAAAGATCTCGATATAGTATTGGGCTTCTTCCGTGTCAAAGGCACTATATATATGCAAAACATTTTGTTCCCGCTGCCCTGTGGCGAAGAGGGCGGTGGCTAAAGCAACGAGCAGAAGCACAACGAATAATCGTTTCATAAAGACCTCCTTTTTTTGGCACCTGGACCGTTATCGTAACATGAGTTAAGCGATACCAATCCAACCGCCTTACTAGCTTTATTTTAAACTCAATTATAGGAAAGCTTATGCGGGATGTCAACTTAAATACGTGCTAGGAATACTCGCCGTAAAGGGGGCTGGAGTGTTAGTTATCTCCATTCCATCACCTCCCGGACCGCTTTTACAATACTTTCCGCCTGTGGTATGGCGTTGGACTCCATTGCAGGCGCAAACGGGATGGGAGTATCGCAGGCGCATACTCTTTTAACCGGAGCTTTAAGCAAGAAAAATCCTTCATCTGAGGCTAACGCTGCGACTTCTGCGGCAAATCCGGCGGTTAAAACCTCCTCGCTTACAATGATAAGCCGGCCGGTTTTCTCAACTGATTGCAGAATCGCCTTTTTATCCAGGGGTACCAGGGTACGGGGATCAATGACTTCAATTTCATCCAGCGTCGTCTTTACACCCGCATATACTTCGACAAGATACTTCTTCCATTGTTCAATTGGGTCTTTTTTCTTCCACTCTTCCACTTCTTCCTTCCCCCGATAGCCGGCTGGCTCGAATCGGGAATGGCCGCGGTAGCGGTAGGTCTTGCATTCGATAAGTGATGAACCTTCCCCCTGCCGCGCTCTTTTAATCATTTCTCCGGTTTTCGCATACACTTCCAGGACATTCATCCCGTCCACAACAATTCCGGGAATTCCGTAAGCGGAACCACGCTCCGCTATATCGTTGATGACCATAGTCCGTTTGTAGTGGGTTGAAAACCCATAGAGATTATTTTCACAGACAAAAATAACAGGGAGCTTCCAGACTGCCGCAAGGTTAAGCGCTTCGTGAAAAGCGCCTTCGTTGGATGCACCCTCACCGAAAAACGCGACCGCCACTTTCCCCTCACCCCGATACTTACAGCTCCAGGCTGCACCGACTGCGATGGGAATTCCGGCTCCGACAATGGCGTTCCCCCCCAGCATCCCGACACTGAAATCCGCTATATGCATGGAACCTCCCATGCCGCGGCAGCAGCCTGTTTTCTTTGCAAACATCTCTGCCATGACTGCATTTACATTGGCTCCTTTTGCAATGTAGTGGCCGTGTCCCCTGTGGGTGCTGGTTATATAATCATCTTCAGCGAGATGAGCGCAAACACCGGCTGCCACCGCCTCTTCTCCATTGTACTGGTGCATACTTCCGGGCATGAGCCGTGTGGAAAAAAGATAGAATAGTTTTTCCTCGAATTTTCTTATCGTAACCATTTTCCGGTATAATTCGAGTGCTAAGGCTGCTTCCATAGGTCCCAAACACACATCCTGTTATTTATAAGATCCGGTCGAAATTGATTCAATACAATTCTTAAAACCGGTTAGAAACTCGGCCGCGCTTCTGCCGTTTATCAACCTGTGATCCACGGAAAGAGTGGCTCGAAGGAGGGATTTCACTATAACCTGATTATTATGAACAGCCGGTGTAGGAGTGATCGTTCCCACTGCCAGAGAACTGCTTTGTCCCGGATAGATAATGGCAGTAAAAGATTCTATTGGGTACATGCCAAGGTTGCTTATTAGAAAATTGCCCCCCGTCATTTCAGGGATTTTCAATGTCCGGTTCTTCGATTTCTCAACTAATGCTTTTACCTCTAAGGCAATCTCTTCCAGATTCTTCTTATCCGCGCTTTGAATAACAGGCGTCAATAGCATCTCCCCTGCTCCGACGGCAAATGCAATGTTTATCCTCTCCGGTTCGAATATAAAATCCTCTTCAATGTGACTGTATAGAAGGGGGAAATCCTTTAAGACCCTTGATGCAGAAAAAATAAATATCGCATCGTAGAGGATACCGCGTTCTTTAAGCGCTGACGCTTCCAGCATATCAATTTGAACGGTGAAATGAACGACAGGTATCGCCTTATGACTCGCTGTGACTCTTTCTGCAATCATCTTCTGATATCCCGGAAGGGGTTTTCTTTTCCCTTTTATTACAGTTTCCGTGGGCAGAATATCATTACCGGCTTCCCAAGACAAACTATCCTTTTCTGTATTCCGGGCTAATGCCTCCCCGTACGTATCGGCCGGTGGTTGTCGGCCGGGGGATGGTTTTGTTCCTTCTTCTTTCTCTTTTGTGTCGCTAAGCACCGCAAGCATTGCACCGACTGAAGCTTCTTCTCCTTCATTGACTTTGATTTCACAGAGGTAGCCGGAATCAATAGCGTCAACTGCAATCGTCATTTTATCGGTTTCAACCTCGTAGAGTTTCTCATTCTTCTCTACATAATCACCCGCTTTTTTATACCATTTCATAATAGTTGCTTTTTCCATCGTTTCGGTTAACTGCGGTAATATGACGTTATAATTCCCATCGCGGCCTTCGGCCGCATCTGGACTGGATTGGAAATCTTCGCAAAATGCGAAGAAATTAAAGTGGTATAGCATATCTATCTCCCATTTACCAACCGGCGTATTCCATCAATAATATTATCGACGTTCGGAACAGTGTATTTCTCCAATGTCGTTGCCGGTACCGGAACGTCTTTTGCTGCAATTCGTAACACCGGAGCCTTTAATTCAGAAAAAACATGTTCGTTAACAATTGCGCTGATCTCCGCACTCATCCCAAGCCTTTTATGCGCTTCCGTTACAACGGCCACTCTCCCGGTCTTTTTGGCTGATTGTACAATTGTTTCGATATCGAGCGGATTAAGTGACCGTAAATCTATAACTTCAACTTCGATCTCCTGCCCGGTAAGGATATCTGCCGCTTCAAGAGATGGAT
>JBFMGN010000194.1:0-6272 GCA_040752435.1 Spirochaetota bacterium | reverse complement strand
TTTACTTGTCAGTATTTTTAGATTCTGAATATATATTGAACTCAGATCAGTATGAGGCAAGGAATTTTCGAAAGCACTCCTTCTATTCCTTTCCTCTTGAAGGTACTGCCGGACGTGCATTTTATACAAACTATCTTTTATCGACTTAGGAACAATCCAATTATAGAATTTTCTTCTCATAGCTATCTTTCTCGACATCTCGGGTTACGATGAAATCTCCCGCGCACTACGGGCGAAAAAACGATTTCACGAATAACGACAAAACTCCTTTGTTTGTTAACCATAGCGGATCTTTTTTTACAGCGCGAAAAAGAAAGTTTCTGGTCAAGCCAGGGTTTGCCTGTTTGCGAAAACGAAAAGCATTAGCTACTGAAACACGCGCATCAAATATGTTTCTGAGCCTGCGTTCCCATATCGTAGTATCAGGAAAATTCCGGATGACAAGTTCCACTAAAAGCTTTGGATCTACATAGTAAGTGATCTCAAATGGAGTATTCCAAAAAAAGTGGAAAATTTTCTCCAATTCAACCTTCCAGTTTTCTGTCCTGGATAATTTTTCTAAGACCAACTTAAGATATTTCTTTCCAGATTCGACATCTCCGTAACCAAATGATATGGCACTTCTATAAAGATCGATTGCTTCTATGCATGCCTGTATAAACATTAATCCATGTCCAATGTGATTTTTATTAACGAGATCAAATTCTCGAGATACCTCTCCAGTTAACTGAATTGTCCGCAATTCGGAGGCGTGTTTATTTCTTACTAAAAAACAAGGACCGTAGGGTCCGAGGTAGCGTTCGAACGGATTGTTCCTCGGATCCACTTTTCTTTCGATAATGTCATTGTCGATCAAATAGTAATCCGAATAAGCTAAGCCTATCGCGTTACTTTCCGAAATTGATTCTGTTAACAATGCAAGAGTATCTTGAGCAAGATAGTCACCAGACTTTAGCCATAGGACATATTCCCCATCAACGAACTGTAGTGCTGTCTTTACCCAGTCCTGTTCCTTATGATTGACGATTTTTTTTGATACCTTTTGCTCCGCCCAAAATGGAAGAGTCAAACTGGAAATGTCGGACGAAGTTACCAGGATAATATTCACATGATTGATGGTTTGAGCACAACTAGACTCAATCGTTTTCATCAATCGTGCATCTACATGTTCAAAATCAACAATGATAGTTGCTTTGGGATTCTGTTTTCCATTTGGAAATGCAAAAACCGCGTGGACATTTTTATCTATTTCGTTTTTCAATACTTTCAATTTTTCAACGATTTCGCGATGTGCCTGCTCTGTGTAATTTATCATCGTATCTCGAATCATGTCATAATTTCTTAGCACTTGAAAATACGCACTTTCGAGATGATTGGAATTATTCCAGTCGAGAGAATAGTCGCCTAATCCCATGTCCTCCATCAATCGTTTGACCTTTGGATGATAATTAATGGCAATTGACGGTATCCCATTTTGTATTGCGAAAACAATCGAGTGAAAAGCTACCCCAATAACCATGTCTAATCCAAAATAGGCCTGTAAATTAAATCTTACTGGACAGTTCTCATCTATTGCCAAGAGAGGATCTCTATCATCAAACGCCGGAACCACAGAAAAGGGGATTGCGCGCTTGGTACAGGGCAACAAAGAAATGGATCTCACCCACTCGGACGTCCCTTTCCTTGCAGGTCTTAGGTTAATGCCGCATATTACTTGTTCATTAGAAATTCTCTGATAGGGATTAACACGCTGCGGCTGGTAAAAGGTCAGATCCGGTGCCAGTTGTACTTTGGGAAGTCCAATTAAGTCTTGGCTTTCCTTATCCCTTACTACAAAAAACCGAGAGCGTTCGACCAAAGCATGTATCGGTACGATAAATTCTTTATTGATTTTCTTAATTCCTACACCTAATACCCCAATGGGTGTTTCCAGATAACTCATCCACTGGTCAAAATTATGAAAAGGACCAGTAGGTGAATCATTGAACAACCCTCCTCCGCCCAGAATCAGAAAATCGAAATCATTTAACCTTCGTATTGTCTCGTTGTCAGCGAGAAAACCTGTCTGAACAGGAATCACGTTATGCGGAGACAAATAATTTCGCAAGATCTGCAAAATAACATCATCCCCCGCATTTCCGTATCCGTAATATCCCATAACTCCAATATTCATCAATCAATGTCCTAAGTAATGCTATTATGATATCAAAACTATGCAGGCAAGAGGTATCAACTTCAACGGTCTCTCAATCTGCCTATAAGGACTGTAGAAATTCAAAAATAAGACTTTGATCCATATAGAGGCAAGTGGAACAAGATCGGTAAGCGGGAACCCAACTCATTAGAAAAACCAATTGCCCAAGGCGAAGTCGTATTCAAAAAAATAGAAGGGTCTTTATTTCCCAGAATGATCGAAAACTGGCCGATCATCGGGGTGCATAAAACCATCTCCATTTACGGTCAGATTCAAAGCTGGATTTGTTAATGAATCACCTCGATTGCCTTCGAAACGCTTCTCTCAGTTTCGTTAGCCTGCCATCAAAGTGCTTGCGATCAAAGCGCTTAATAATCCCCTTCCAATCCCTTTCTTCCTTCCAATCCAGGTACGCATGAAAATGGGCCGACTTTTGTTCAATGATCTTCACCAAGTCACGGCGACCAATATTCTTAAGTGGTTCTATCAATTCCCTATACATGCCATCGATCCCCACGGTTTTTATATAAATCTGCTTCAACATCTCCGGAGAGACATCCTTTACAGGGAACGCTTTCGAACTTTCGAGTTTACCGATCACCAACAACTCTATCATTGTTCGGAGACACTTCTCACACTTCCCACAATTTATATTGTCCGGCCTATTATTCGGACAGACTCTGATGTTCTGAAGAGCAGTATCCCAGTCGCTAATGATCCTCACTCTATCCAACCTTGTTAGCCGAATCCCATCGTGACGGATTCGCAAGTCCGCACTGCTATAGTTGGGATCCAACAACGGATGCGAACCAAGTGGCGCCAGACTACGTATATCATCAGAGGCAGCGATGGATATTGTACTAATTCGGCTGGAAAAGGCATGGGCCACCGCTGCAAGGGAGGTGCCCTGAAACTCATAGAGCCAGAATGACAAATCCTCGTCAAGATGCTTAATATTGGTGTGCACGGGTATCAAAGAAACTCCAGCGTCTTGGGCTACCTCCTTCAGTGAAGACATTGCTCTATCGAAGGCCTCTGTCTGGTTTCCCAAGCTTTCATAACCGCCGATATCAAAACCATGCACGAGCAGGCAATCCTTGATGGATAGGGGATGCTCGATCGGAAAAGAAAGGCGATTCATCCGTAACGTTGCTAGGGAATCCACGCCTCCTGACAGGAACGAAGCAGCATGTCGTACGTGCAATGCCGGCTGTGTTTGAGTTCTTGCTTCGATTTGAAACGGTCTGGACAGCCTTCCGTTCCAATGAGCCATCCAACCGATAGCAGTCAAGAGTCCTTCCCGCAACTCAGGGCAAATTTCCTCTTCTATTCTAATCCGTTGTTCTCCGTGACGGACAGCTGGCAAAATACATGCCAGCAAAAATGCGTGGGGATTACAGGTCAGGCTCGCTGCGAAGCTTGTCGTGGTTTCAAAGTAGATGTCACGAGAGGGATGATCACTGTCTTCCCATGTCACAGTAGCAGAAATTCTGGCAGTGTTTTGGTTCGTTGATTTGTTTATATTCGAAATTTTCATTGAATTTCCTAGCACAATCGGAGAATTAGCCATTCTCCAATCTTTTTTACTAGCGCCTCTCGTGTTGCATTAACCGTTGAAGGTTAGCGGTTGCGTTTGAATTCCTGAAAGAAGAAGGATTAAATAATATCGGCAAATTGAAACTCAACCCGCTTGAAAAACCAATATCCCGCGACAAACACGAGCACGGCAATCGCGGCAGAAAAGAGGAGATAAGGTCCGGGAAGTGTTCCATGGATCAGTACTGCTCGATAAGATTCGAGAATTCCCGCCATGGGATTCAAAAAATAAAACGATCTGAATCGCTCTGGAATCATGGAAAGCGGATAGATGATTGGGGATGCGTAAAACCATATTTGGATCACGAGGCCGAGGAGAGGTTTTACATCCCGGAAAAAAACATTCATCGCCGATAGTGCCAAGCCGAGCCCAAACATCAAAATGATTTGGACTGACAGAATCAATGGAAGGAATAACCAGGCAATGGGGACAATCTGGATTTTGTAATAAAGAATAAGACCAAACAGAATCCCATAGGCCACAAGAAAATCAACGAGGCGTGCCAGCATGGCGGAAAAAGGTAGGATTTCCCGTGGGAAGTAAATTTTCGTGATCAATTGCATATTTTCAACCATTGAGCCTGCCATATCATTAAGAGCCCCCGTTAAGAGATACCAGGGAACTAAGGCAGCATAGGAAAATACCAGGTAAGGGGTTTTTCCTGTATCGACCGGAATAAAGAATGTAAATACTATCGTAAGCACCAGAACAGATGCCACGGGTTGTATCACCATCCATAATCCACCCAAGACAGACTGCTGGTATCTCGCTTTAAGGATACGATTCGTCCATGTCAGGATCAGTTCTCTTGTCTTAAGAAATTTGATGATTTCTTTAATCATTAGAGATCCCCTTCAAGACGTGGCTTCGTCCGTCGATGTGTAAAGAGTGACTCTGTGGAGTTTTATCATCCACTACTACGGTGTGTTCCCAAGTTCGAACAGGCTCATAAACACCATGTTCCGGTGTGCTGCTAAGGGTTCCACCGGCCACATAAAGCCAGTCAGACGCTCCGGTCGCCAATCTCACAAGGTCGTTCTCCGTTCGAATGCTGGCAATCACATAATAGGCCCCTCCGCTCAATTGGATCGGATCTAAACACAGAGAAATAAATCCCTTTCCCGCCTCAAGGGCAAATTTGTACTGATCCACACTTGTCCGCACCCGGAAACAAGTGAGACCATCAGATCGAAGCACGCGCAAGACCAGGTTCGCCGGATCGATTTTTTTCCGAGCAGAATAATGAACGCGAATTTCCATGGGCTGCCAGCTGGTGAACTCGCTTACTTTCTTTCGTTCTGCATCCAACACATCAATGCTTACTATATCGACCTCAGAAGCACTTACCTTTTCCCCACCTTTATTAATGGACAGCTTCTTCATTGATTCTTTGTGAAGCTCTTTCTCGTATATATCCACAACATCTTTGGTAATTCCACGGCAGGCAATTTGCCCCTGCTTTAAATAGATCGCGGAAGAGCAAATCCCTTGAACCATATTCAAATCATGTGATACAAACATGATACTTGCCTGCAGCGATTTGATGCGGCCGATGCATTTTTGGCGGAAGGAAGCATCCCCAACTGCAAGGACCTCATCGACCAGCAAAATATCCGGCTCAATACAGGATGCCACCGCAAACCCCAATCGCACTAACATGCCCGAGGAATAGCGTTTTACCGGCGTGTCGATAAACTTGACGAGCTCGGCAAATGCAACGATTTCATCAAAACGGCGCTTAATTTCCTCTCTCTTCAGACCTAAAACTGACGCGTTTAGAAAGATATTTTCTCTTCCAGTCAAATCACCATGAAAACCGGAGCCTAACTCGATCAAGGCAGAAAGTCGTCCATTAATCGTGATTTTCCCTTCCGTCGGGCGAGTGATATTTGCCAAAAGCTTTAGCAACGTGGATTTTCCGGCTCCATTCTGTCCGATCAGACCGACTGCATCGCCTTTGACCAAATTGAAATTGATATCCTTTAACGCCCACAGCACTTCATCTGTATTTTGGTGGGTGTTTTTTTGGGTTACCCATTCAATAATTGATTTTGTAACCATGCTCACAACGCTGGAGCGAGTTACCCCAAGGGTATATTTTTTCGAAACATGATCCAAGCTTACGACGCTATCCATCTATTGCTCCTGAAAGATTATTATATTCGCTGGCGGGCCATGAACGCATTGATTTACGAAGACCGTTTCCAAAAAACTGAACCCAAAATCAAAACTAGAAATAAGGCAACCGTAACAGATGTAATCGCCAACACACTACCGGGTGAAGGGACAGTTGGTGGCCCATCAGGTTGATCATTCATGACAGGTTTGTTGGTAGGCGTTGGCACGCTAATCTGATTATTCTCGGGTGGAATAATCTCTGCCACATCTGGCATTAACGCTGGTAAGGGAATGACCGGCAGCTCAGGTCCATCGATTTTTGTATAGGAAAACCAGACGCCATTGCCTTTCGCCCCCGGGTCG
>JBFMGN010000193.1:0-6285 GCA_040752435.1 Spirochaetota bacterium | reverse complement strand
ACCGGAAGATCTACGGCAACTTGAAATCTGTACGCTCTCCGGCCAGAGGCCCGGTTCAGCCTGCACAAGTACAACCTATGAATATATACGTGCAGGTGAAGAGCCGGGGCTATGTACCTATCATACCCGTGCCGGTGAAAGAACCATCATCAACTATCCCCCGGAATACACCTCCTGGCTTTTACGGTATGACAGGCAAGGCAGCGCCGGTGTAAGCGACAGTGACCTTCATATAATAAAGCCTAAGGACCAATCAATTTTTTACCTGGATCCAACTGTAAAAAGTGAAGACCAGGCCGTAAGAATCGAGGCTTTGGGAAAACCCGGTGGAATTGTAGATATATTCATCAATCAACGGTTTTATCAGAAACTAAAATATCCTTATGTCATGTATTTCCCTCTTAATAAGGGAGACTGGAATGTTAAGTTTAAAGACGAAAAGAGTGCCGCAGAGGTAACCTTTCACGTCAGGTAAAACTGTAAAGAGGGTGGAACACGGTCCAGGTAGAATCTATCGAGGAGAATGGAATGCTGAACTATAACATCACGGCTGATATGTTAACGGAAAATGGAACCGATACCTGCATCCTTCCCATTGGTTCCGTTGAACAACATGGCCCGCACCTGCCCATCGGCACGGATGTTATCCTTGCCAATGCTTTTGCCGAAAGAATCGGCGAAAAGATCGGCTGTTTGGTCTTACCCGCCTTACCTTTCAGTACCTGTTATGAGCACCGGGGCAAGAAGGGTTCGGTCTGGATGAAACCGGAAACCCTGTACCGGGTAATCGAGGATCTGGTTATTTGTTTAAAGAGCCAGGGATTTAAGAAAATAATTGTGCTGATTTCCCACGGCGGTGTGTTTATAGCCGCACCTGTGATCCGGGAGCTGAACGCCTGTAATACAGACATTACGGTGGTAAAACTGGATCTGGTGGAGATTTATTTTTCCCCGGAAGTCAAAAGGTTCCAGGAATGCAGTAATAATCTTCATGCCTGTGAAATTGAAACTTCTTTAATGCTATACCTGAATGAAGGGCTTGTTAGAAAGGATAAAATTGTCGATTTTATTCCGGACATCCCCAGAGGATATTTAAATTATGCCTCCATTTTTGCTTTTTGCCCTGAGGGAGTCTGGGGAAAACCGAGTCTCGCCACGCAACAGAAGGGTGAGCAGCTTTTTAAGACAGTGGTTGATTTAAGTGTTGAATATATTGTTACAGTCTTTCGCAAACTTAAGTAAATAGCAACTCTCGCGTTAATTACCCTGAATCGGTACGGCAATATTTCTGGAATACTAAAAAACCGAAAGGCTGCCTAGATATCAAGCTGCTTCTTATACATCTCAAGGTGACCCTTGCGGTCCTTAAGGTAGGTCGCAATTTTTCTCCACTCGTTTACATTCCTCATTGTCAGCTCATGCAGGACAACCCCTTCGCCTTCCTCGATACCGGCTAATACCCTGCCCGAAGGGCTGACAATACAGGAATAACCGAATTTGGAAAACTCCCCCTCTGTTCCCCACTGGCATGCCATGGCAAGACAGACGGTGTTTTCAAGGGCCCGGATCATTGCGAGGGCTCGCGGCTGTTTGTACTGCCACTGCCACTCGTCCAGCGCCCCGTACCGTAACCAATCTGTGGTATTAAGGATGTATTCGGCCCCTCCTAACACGAGACCCCGAATATACTCTGGAAACAGCAGGTCCATACAGATCGTCAGGCCGAAAGTGCCGGCCGGAGTTTTAACGATTACAGGTTCATGTCCCGGTTCAAACATCTCTTTTTCCGAAGAGAATAGATGCACCTTCCTGTATTTCCCGATTATTTCTCCGGTGGGTGCTGTGAATACCGCCGTATTGTGATAGATATTGCTGTCTTTTTCGATAAAACTTCCATAACAGTAAATTTTGTGTTCTTTTGAAAGCCTTGAGAGAAAATCGGTGGTCTTCCCCGGGATTGTATCAGACACTGCTTCAATTTTCGGGCCGACATTGTATCCGGTTGTAAATGTTTCCGGCAGCAGGACGATATCGGCGCCTAACAGGGCTGCCGATCTAACGAGGGCTTCCGCTTTTTTCAGGTTGCCGTCAACATCACACAGCAGGCTGTTCATCTGTGCTACCGCTGCTTTTAAAGCCATACTATTCCTCCTGTTTATAAAAGTCTTTTAATTATATAAAACCCGGGCAATTCAGCCGCTATACCTTTTAAAAAGAGCGATGGTTGCCAGCAATATCAAGGCGCGTGTTATTTGATGATACCAGCTATGCAGATTCCATAGTGTCAGGAGATTTCCAAGAACAGAGAGCAGCAGTACACCGGCTATGACGCCCGGAATGGTACCTTTTCCCCCTCCGAAGGGTATACCGCCGATAAGAACTGCGATTATCGAATCCAGCTCAAATCCCGGTCCGACCGTCGGATCCCCAACCCCCATACGGCTCGTTAAGTATAATCCCGCAGTTACCGCGCATAAGGAACTCACGATGTAGGCGGAAAACTCCAACCATTTTACGTGTATACCGGCCAGCCGGGCAGCTTCACGATTTCCCCCAATTGCGAACAGGTGTTTCCCGTATCTGGTTTTTTCCATTATAAAAGAAGCGATTGCAAAAACAAAGCTCGATAAAAGGAGAGCCGATGGCACCGGTCCAATAGAGCCCCTGGAGAACAGACCAAAGGTTCGGCTGATACTTCCGATGGGCCCCCTTGTTATCAATAGGACTGTTCCTTTACCGATGGACATTACTCCCAGGGTCGCTATGAAGGGCGGGATTTTCAGTTTTACTATCGAAAATCCATTTATTACTCCTATTAAAACTCCAACTCCAACTACAGAAGCAACTGCCGGCAGAATCATGGCATCCTGACTTAAGATGATTGAAGCTGAAATAACGGTGGTCAGAGTTATAACGGAACTGATAGAAAGATCCACTCCGCCTGCGATCATTACAAAGCTTTGCCCCATTGAGACTATCCCCAGGGCAGCGGCATATCGGATAATACTGGTCAGGTTATACCCATTCAAGAATTTCGAGGAAGAAATGATTCCGGCTGCTGCCAGCAAGGCAAGGAAAATATATACAACCTTATCGGATAACAATGCAAGCCTTTGAATGAGAGGTAACGTATCATCTGGTCCGTTCGATGGCTTAAGCGAACCGGGAGAATCTAAAGATCCCGGTGATCTCAGACCGGTCCCTATCGCCTGCGCCAATACATTTTCTTCCGTGGCTTCCCGGCCGTCAAATTCCGCCGTTATGCGGCCTTGCCGCATAACGAGTATGCGGTCACTCATGCCCAGTATCTCTGGCAGTTCGGAGGAAACCATTATGATGGCGAGTCCCTCATCGGCCAGATTCCGTAAGTAAGCGTAAATTTCCAGCTTTGCGCCGATATCAACGCCGCGGGTCGGTTCATCGCAAATTAAGACTTTCGGTTTCGACAGCAGCCATTTGCCGATTACAACTTTCTGCTGATTGCCGCCGCTCAAGGAGTATACATCTTTTTCTATTGAAGGAGTTTTTATCTTCAATATCTCCACCAGGTCTCTTACCCCGGACTTTTCGCGCCTGTCATTGACAATCCCGAAGTTCTGCCGTTTTTTTAAACTCGGTAACGCCATGTTTTTCCTTATGGACTGCCCCATAATAAGCCCTTCACTCTTGCGGTCTTCCGTCAATAATGCCAATCCCCGTTCGACGGCTGTCCCCGGATCATGCCCGGTTAAAACGGCATCTGCCAGAATAATTTCACCTTCAAAGGGTCGCACTCCGAAAAGAGTTTTACACAGCTCCGTTCTCCCGGAACCTACAATCCCGTAGAGGCCGAGTATCTCGCCGCTTCTCAACTGGAAAGAGACATCTTTTATCTCCGGCAGAGACGAAAGATGTTTGACGTGTAAGATTGGGTTGCCATAATTTCCATTTTTCTTGGGAAAAATGTATTCTATCCGCCTCCCTACCATGGCCGTAATAAGTTCCTCTTCGGTTAATTCATTGGTTTTTTTTGAACATACTAATTTCCCGTCTTTTAAAACTGTCACAGCATCTGAAATCTTAAAAACTTCATCGAGATTATGGGATACATAAAGAATTGTTATTTCGCGTTTACGGAGCCGCCGGATTAAAGCAAATAAATGTTCGCGCTCAGTCAACGACAAGGCGGAAGCCGGCTCATCCATTATTAAAATATTCGTCTTCAAGGAAAGTGCTTTTGCTATTTCAACAAGTTGCTGCTGAGCCATACTCAGCCGGGAGATCGGAGATTTAACAGGTATATTCTCTTCCAGTTCCTTAAAAATAGCCTGTGCAATTTTGAGCTCCTCTTTTTTCGATATCCAACCGAGATTGCCGGGCTCGTGTCCTAAACAAATATTTTCCGCGACTGTAAGATTTTGAATAAGGTTAAACTCCTGGCAGATAATTGCTATCCCGTTTTTTTGGGCTTCTTTGGGAGAATAGGTATGAATTTGTTTGCTGTTGATATAGAGAGTCCCTTCCTCGGGTTCAAAAGCGCCGGCCAGTATTTTCATTAAGGTGGATTTGCCGGCCCCGTTTTCGCCTATTACGGCATGAACTTCTCCCCGCCTGAGATCCAGGGTGATGGAATCGAGAGCTTTTACACCTGGAAATGATTTGGAGATGTTTTGAATCCTTAAGGAGTATTCTGGCTTAAAGATTGATGCCCTGGCCATTATTTGGAGTAGTATTTTTTAATCCATTGCTCCGGAAGTTCATGTATGGCAAAATACTGATCGTTTAAATCGGGCCGGTAGTATTTATCGATTTCTGTTTGATCGAAGGATACTATCGGATATTCTACAATCTTCGGTACCGGCTCACCCCGAAGAATTTTTACAGCCAGCTCGACACAGGTAAGTGCTAAAGGGTTTCCGCCCGACTCGGCAAAAAATTCAATATTTTTTTCTTTTGCCATTCTCAGCCAGCCGTTCCAGTCATCCGCGGTTATGGGAGTAATTTTCCTGCCTGCCCCCAGCAGTGCTTCCACTGCACCGAGTGCCATCTGCCCTCCGTCAGCTATAATTCCGTCAATTTTCGGATTGGACTGAATCAGGGCCTCCATGCTGGATTTCGCTTTGACTGGAGACCAATCGCAATATGCAGTTTCCACCAGCTTAATATCCGGATACTTACCTAAACCCTGCTTAACGCCGCGCAGTACATCTTCGGCGTAGCTGCTTCCCGCAATTCCCATTAATGCAATTACGTTTCCTTTTCCATTTAGCTTTTTACCCATCCAATCCGCATACATGTATCCGGCTTTAATATTGTCGCGGGAGACCCACGTAACGAATTTATCCGTGTTTACTTTGGTTGAAGCCAGAACAACCGGGATCCCCTTATCCATTGCCTCTTCGACCGCCCCCACTAAGGCCGCTTCGCTGGCTGGATCTACAAAGAGGATATCGACCCCCTGGGCGACCAGACTTTCAATATCGGCTATCTGCTGCACGGGATTCCAAAAACAAGAGGTAACTTTAAACTCTTTAAACTCCTGCGCATACTTTTCCTCAATTCCATACCTGAAGTGAAGGCCGAACATCGTCATCCACGCATTTGTATCTCCTAACCCGGCTCTTCCTGCCAGCCACGGTCCGGGTTGGGCGTACTGGCCGGTGTCAACCATACCGGCCGGAACACTTTGGCTTGTTACTTCTTTTTGTGCGCCGGCACAGAGTAAACCTGAGGTGAACACCATCAAGATAAGGGTAAAGATAAATGATTTTTTCATTATACACCTTCCTTTATAATCAAATTTTTAATGTTCTTCACCTTGCTACGCAAGGAGGTTAATCAGGCGACTGTTTTCTCCGTTTTAATCCACGCCCACTCGGCCGAATAAAACGCGACCGCGGTCAATATTACAATGCCCCGCAGGGCAAGTTGATATTCAACATTTAATCTGAGGAGCAGTACAATATTGTGCAAAGTTGTCATAAGGAGAACACCTGCAATTGTTCCGGATATTTTCCCTTTTCCTCCTCCCAATACCGCGCCGCCGACTGCAACGGCCGCAATTGAGTCAAGGTCGTATCCGATCCCTATCTCCTGATCTGCATAACCAAGATATCCGACCAGGATGAGGCCGGCGCAGGCAGCCAGGCATCCGCACAGAGAGTAAGAAGAGATAGTGATCGTATCCACGTTGACTCCGCTTAAAGCGGCTGCTTCTGAATTTCCTCCGACGGCATACACTTTTCGGCCGAAAGTGGTTTTTTGAAGAATAAAACTAAAGACGGCTGCAAGGCCTAGAAAAGTTAA
>JBFMGN010000192.1:0-6325 GCA_040752435.1 Spirochaetota bacterium | reverse complement strand
TGTTTCAATCCGTATTTTTTGGATGTGCTTCAAAAAGGCAATCAGTGAAGCGGTAGGCGAAAAGTTCATCTGTAACGGTCATCTCAACCTCTTTCTTTACAAGAGCTGTTTCAAGAGGTACAAATAAGTAATCGCCTAGCAGGATCGATTGGTGTTTAATAAATTCGTTAGCAACAAAAACACTTGCCTGATTTACTCCGATAACGGTCAGGCACCCGTCTATGACCTTATATTGAATAAGCGGGTATCGGTATATGACTTTTCCTTCTTTTGTATGATTATGGAACAGGTCATTATCTTTGTATAAAGCGGCAAAAAAACCTCTCAACTTTTCTGCCTGCCGTTTTTCAGCCGGCCTGTCAGAGCGGAATTGCAGGCATGTATATGACATCATTATTCAATAAAGTGTAATTCTCCTAAATTCAAAATGCAAGGAAAAATTAACCGAAATTTGACCCGGAAGCTTGATGATCCGAAACCACTGTACTTCATCGGAAAAGGGTTATCATATCCCCAAATGCTGCGCTTTCGGATATGGCGGGCATTGAAGAAAATAGGAACGCTAAAAGGGAACTGCTTCCTGGGCTTCGTGAGAAGGCAGGGCGATCTGGCCGTGATCCAGATATACTAACCGGTCGGCCAGCCGGCCCACCCGGGGGTCGTGGGTCACAACAACGATGGTGGTTCCCCGGGTATGGAGTTCCCTGAAAATGTCCATTATACTTTGCTCGTTGGTTTTATCCAGATTCCCGGTAGGTTCATCGGCCAGGATGAGGGCTGGCTGGTTGATCAGGGCACGGGCAATGCACACGCGCTGCTGTTCACCTCCTGAGAGCTGCGAGGGCAGGTGGTACAACCGGTCACCCAGGCCCACCTGCTCCAGCGCCAGCCGCGCCTCTTTCTCATCCGCCATGCTGTGAAAGTACTGGGCCAGCATCACATTCTCCAGGGCACTGAGATAGGATATCAGGTAAAACTGCTGGAAAATCAGACCGATATGCTCGCGCCGGAAACGGGTCAACTTAGTCTGGTCCAGGCCCGCTACCTCGATACCGTCAATATTTAGCCGGCCCCCTGTAGGCCGGTCCAGACAGCCGATCAAATTCAGCATGGTGGTTTTGCCTGAACCAGATGGTCCCATTATTCCCAGCCATTCACCCTGGCACACTCTCAGACTCACACCGTTTAGGGCCCGGAGATTACTGTTGTAAATTTTAGTTAGCTGTTCAGCTTGTACAATAATTTTTGTCATCAATTCCTTCCTCTATCTATTCTCCTCGCAGGCTTACGGCCGCATCGATTTTTAGCGCGCTCCTCACCGGCCACAAACTGGCCAGCAGACCCACGCCGAGAGAAATACCAAGAGAGACCGGAAGTCCCCAAGGGTTGGGAAGTGGCGCGGCCTGGAATACCTGCCGGCCGATGAGGGCGGCGGCTCCCAGACCGGTTATAAAGCCGCTTAGTCCACCTGAAATCCCGACACTTACTCCTTCGGCAAGAAAGAAGCCCACCACTTTCCGCTCTGACGCTCCCAGAGCTTTCATAAGGCCGATCTCCATCCGCCGTTCCAGGACAGCGGTCATCATAGTACTGCCGACGGTAAGGGCGGCAACCAGCAGTATCAGCCCGGCTGCAAGCCCCATCAGAAGGCGGATTTTCTCAAGCACTCCCTCTTCGGCCTCGGCGAATTGTTGCAAGGGCCGGGCCTGAACATTGGGAAGCCGATTTTCTATACGGGTCGTTATTTCATTCAGGGAACTCCCCGCGGCCAGTGCGCTTACCTGCACCAGCCCTACCTCACCGATTCTGCCACTGATGGTCTGGACTGCAGGCAGGTTCAGAAAGATTTGATTTTCCTCAGGACCCCCTGTCGCAAGGATCCCTGAAACCTTCAAAGTATGGTTAGTCTGCCCGTACTTAACTGTGAAACGGTCGCCAATCGCAAGTCCCAATCCCTGGGCCACCGTTGCGCCGGGAACAGCTTCATCTGGACCGGAAGGCCATTTGCCCGACACTCGCCACCAAGGGCTTATAGCACGAGTACGCTCAAAATCGACGCCCGCCACTACCAGTGGTTGGCCGGCCACCTCAGCCACCACGTATAGATAGGGTGCGTATCCGACCACCCCCTTCATCCCGTTCAGGGCTGCCAGTTCGCTTTGTGGAATCCCGGTCTCAACAGTCGTCGTGTGGGGACTGGCCGGGTATTGAGAAGAAGGCGACGTTTGCGGCTCTGGCAAAACCATAATGTTGGCACCGTAGGCCAGAAGCTCGCGGCCGGCTTTGCTCTCCACATCGAAGGAGAGATTAAACAAAGCTGAGACCAGAGCCGATCCCAGAAGAACCGCCAGGGTCGCCAGAGCGAACCGGGACTGTTGACGACGAAGCGAACCCAGCAAAACGCGCAGGAACATGACTGTTACCTCTTAAGGAGGATAACCGGATCAAGACGCAGTGCCTTCCGTACCGGAAGAGCGCTGCCGGTTAAGGCCACCCCTAACCCTAGAACAAGCGTCACCGGCAGAAGTACAGGCTGCGGGGAGACCGCCGTGGAAAAGACCTGGCGGCCTATAAACGCCGCAAATCCCAGTCCGGCCATATATCCGGCCAGCCCGCCTGCAAGACCGATCAATCCCGCCTCGCTTAAGAAGAGGAGGGCTACCTGCCCGCTGTCGGCCCCGATACTCTTAAGTAAACCAATTTCCGTCCGCCGTTCAAGGATGGAGGCTGTCATGGCCGTCATCACGGCCATAACTGCGGCGGAAAGAGCCGCAATGCTTAAGAGGATCATCAGCAGGCTCATTTTTTTCAGAAAGGCGCCCTCGGCATCGGTGATCTGGCGAATCGGTTTGACCTCCATGCCCGGCAGTACCTCTTTGATCTGGGTTATCACGGCGCTTATAATTGGAGAACAGTACCAGATAGCATACTGTTCTGGAGTCATTTCCGAAGGATCAATTCCACGCAAGTCGGAGCGCAGGGCACTGTCCGGTTCGATTAGCGCGCTTACCAGGACTCTATCGACCCCTTTGGTCAGACCCAACAGCCTCTGCGCCATTGCCAGGGACACGAAGATCTGCTCCTCCTCGTAACCTCCGGTGGTAATCAGACCGCTAATCCGCAACACCTGTGTCCGCTTCCCGTAGCGAAGGCTGAAGCTCTCGTCCACCTCAAGACCGAGCTTTCGGGCCAGCGCAGCCCCTACCATAGCCGCCTCCGTGTCCTCATCCCTGGCCCATTCACCTTCTACCTGCCACCATGGCGAAATGGTCTTAACGCCAGTCTGGAAGATATCCTCCGCCGCTCCGGCCTGGCTTTTGGCGGTTCCGCTGTCTACGGTATACCCTTGCGGCAGGCTGAGGGTCTTGTCGAACCAGGTACCGGTCAGAACGGCACGCGCCTCGCCAACTTCCACAAACTCTGAAAGGAAAGGAGCAAAGCCTACAATGTTATTCCGCCAGAAAATTGTCTTTAGCATAACCAGATCGTTTTCATCAATACCGCCCCTGGCAGAAGATGGAGCTATGCTTACCCCGCCTATCTCGAGCTGCACAGCCGCGGTTTCTGGCTGCACCAGGATGTTGGCCCCGTAACTGCGTAACTCCCGCGCCATCTTCCCGCTTAAGTCCAGTGAAAGGTTGAGCAGAGCGGCCGCCAGAGCGGCCCCCACCATTACCGAAAGAACCGCTGCCAGGACACGGCGCGGCTTACGGCGCAAGGCCTCTTCCAGTATCCGTATAATCATAAATCCCCCGCTTCCAGGACTGCCACCTCAATTACTATTTCCGCCCCCGTAATTGAAGCCTGAAGAGGGATCGGATTACAACCTCCAGGCATCCCTACTGTAGCCAGGTTGATCGGAGCATTGCAGTTGTCGCAGATAATCGTCTCGCCCTCCTGGTAGTAGCCCAGTGGGGGACAGATCCGGCAGGCATCCATGGCCGCGGCAATATCATTTTCACTGCGTTTGATGACGATAAAGCGCACATCCTCCCCACCTTTGCGGTAAAGGAATTTATGCAATTTCCCGGTTTCCAGGTTCTTCATCGGTATGCGAATTGCTTCGTCCTGGGGAGCGAGTTCAACCGGTTCAGGTCGATAGCCTGAAACAGCCGATTTGTAGGCCGCTGCAGATAAAGGCACAGCCATGGCCAGAACTATCGCAACCAGAGCCTTTCCCCAAAGCCGGCTGCGCCGCAAAGAAGCGATCCGCTTTCGCCGATCAGCCGGTGTCTCCCCCGGCCGGGGAAGCTTCTCTTCAGGCGGTATTCTTAGTCCCGGCAGGATAGCGAGTATGGGTATAAGCATCAACACCAGGAGAATGACTATGGAGGTGGCATCCTTCACAATGAAGCCTATAATCTGCAGTTCAAGCGGCGTCGAAGGGAGCACACCGACTTCACTGAACTCATGCAGGCTGCCGGCAGCAAGCCGTACCACGAGAATAAGCAGTACTACTCCGGTTACCCTGAAGAATAGCTTCAGATCAAAGTGCACACTCCCCTTGATAAGCAGAAAACCAAACAGAAATACCAGAGCCAGCCCGGAAATTCCGCCGATGACCTGGACCAGGCCGCTGGACTGCGTCAGTGACAGAGCTGCCAGGAACAGCACGATCTCCACCCCTTCCCGAAATACCATAAAGAAGGTAAAGCTTAAGAGCCCCCAGCCCCGGCGCCGCTGCGTCGCGCCGGTCAGAGCTTCAAGACGGCTATCCACGTGTCGCTTAATTCCACGTGAGGCTCGCCACATCCAGACGACGAGGGAAGCGACAAGCACTGCTGCAGCCGCCAGGAGTGCTCCTTCCAAGACCTCATTTTCGGGCTCAAACCCGATCAAACTGAAGACCAAGGCCCCAACAAGACTGGCTGCAATCGCCAGCGCCAGGCCTGTGTAAACGTAACGCTTGAGATCCTTAAGCCCCATGCGATTGAGATAGCCCAGGATTAGTCCCAACACCAGGGCAGCCTCAATCCCTTCCCGCATTGTGATAACAAACGCATCCATATAATCACCCCTTTATCATTATTTTTATAATTTCTTTAATCCCTCTCCGGATCACATAAAAGGTGCCTTTTTCACGGCATCGCTTTACAGTTCCGGCTTTACCAACTACAATATAAATTGACCTCTAAATTGGCAAATTAGTTATTGCTAATATATATTATTAGTAGATACTAGTATTTGTCAAGACTGTTTTTCTTTTTTTTGCAGGAAAATAGAGAGGAGCAACAGGATGTCTACACCCACCACCGATGATTATTTAGTTGCAGTGTATACTCTGGAGAGTGAAGGGCAGGACGTTATCGGGGCGCGCCTGGCTGAACTTCTGGGTGTCAAACCTTCCACGGTGACGGTTACCATTCAGCGGATGATACGTGATGGCCTGGTTGTGCTTCTTCCAGGGAAACGCATCAGTCCCACGGAAAAAGGACGCCGCCAGGTCGAGAGCCTGATCCGCCGTCATCGTTTGCTCGAGCGCTGGCTGACCGATGTGCTCGGTATTGCCTGGCATCAATGTCATCAGGATGCCCATCGCCTCGAACATGCCATAAACGATTTGATTGCAAATCGACTCTCCGTCTCTATGGGAAATCCGGCAACTTGTCCTCACGGTAATCCCATTCCCGGGAATTCCTCGAAATCAGTCGCCGGTACCTCGCTACTGTTGAGCGCCTCCCCCTTAGGACAGAAAATGGTTATTGACCGCATCTCTGAGATGTCGGAGTACATTCCAGATTTACTCGAGTATCTTAGTGCCCATGGTTTGCAACCAGGGACTTCGTTGCGAATTAAGCGGGTAGAGACTCCAGGTGAGTTGATAATTATTGATCTGTGCGGAAAAGAGATGGCGGTAAGCAAGAGGATCGCAGAGAAAATATGGGTACAGCTTGCCGCCGCCGGGCAGGTTAAGACGTAATTAACGCACTCGCAAAAAACTTCAGATGCTGCGGCTGATGTTATCGAGTAAATATTCCGGGCAGGGATGCGGGTAATACCGATCGTATCCCTCCGCTGAAAATCATATTTTATTCGGCCGCAGCCACCCTTTTGTTATTCAGAAATTTATACTAAAATACTAACATATGAAGGGAAAAAAACGCATTGTACTGGCTGAAGACCATACGATCCTAAGGGAAGGTCTACGTTCCCTTCTGGCCGCAAATCCCGAGTTTGAAATTGCAGCCGAGGCCAAAGATGGATTTCAGGCAGTCAAATGCGTTCAAAATCTGACCCCAGATCTTCTGCTGCTCGATCTGTCGCTGCCAGGGATAAATGGGGTTGAGGTAATCCAGGAAATTAAGAAAAGAAACCCCGCTACAAA
>JBFMGN010000191.1:0-6343 GCA_040752435.1 Spirochaetota bacterium | reverse complement strand
ATTTAGTTATTTTCTTCATTCATATTTTTGCCTACACTTGCCGCCGTTTCACCTAAGAGTCAGATTAATTCACATTAATCTCTACAAATTTTAAAGTATTTTGTCAAAATTATCAATCAATAAGTCTCCTGTGGCATTGCTTACAGGTAAACTTATAGAGGAGTATGAAGATACAGGGAGGGAGAAAGTTATCTGGTTGTAGGATTTGCAGAAATATAAAAAACGGCGGCTTCCGCTAAACAGCGCCAGAAAGGCCGTCATCTAAGAACGGTAGAGCTTCTCCTGGTTTTGAGCTCGAAGCGTTACATTAAGCTTTTTTCAATACAGGTGAGCTTTTTGGGGCTTAAAACTTTTTAAGCCCAATATTTTCCGTGGTTTTTACTTCATAAAGCTTGCACGTTTTTTTAAAAATTACTATCATTGTTTTTCTAAGCGGCAGGTTCGCGCGACCCAAGACCTTGAATGTTAGTTGTTAAAAAGTTGTCGTTTTGCGATAAAACAGGGTTGTATATGTTTGAAACAAATTGGATACGGGAACGAGTTGAAAAAGGAGAGTATTACTTCTCAAAACATGGAGATCAGGAAAGGCAAAACGATAATCTTACAATTACAGAGGTTGAAGAGGCATTGCTTACAGGTAGACTTATAGAGGAGTATGAAGATACAGGGAGAGGGAAAAGTTATCTGGTTGTAGGATTTGCAGACAGTGGAAAACCTATACATATAGTTTGCGGAAATAGAGGAGATTGGTTGGTGGTTATAACTGTCTATATTCCTCGTCCGCCGAAATTTAAAACACCCTATGAGAGAGGTGAAAAATGAAGATTTGTAACTTCTGTGGAAACAAGAATTTTAGGGAAAGGCATATTCAATATATTTACAGACACAATAATCAGTTTCTTGTTATGAATAACGTGCCGTGTGAGGAGTGCGAATATTGTGGAGAACAGTACTTTAAGGCAGAAGTTTTAAAAAAGATTGAAGAAGACTTCAGAGATATTTATATTTCCGGCAAGAAGGCAAAAAAGAAAATCTCTGTCCCGTTAGAAGAATTTGCAGAAATATAAAAAACGGCGACTTCCGCTAAACAGCGTCAGAAAGGCCTTTCCAAGAATGACAATCGGCCGAAGGCCGTACCATGCGGAACGAAGCTACCCAATATGCTGGCCCTAGCCTCTCGCCCTCGAAGGGGGCTACCCACCTTTATCACCCAAGCTTCTCGATCGACTATGCTTCAAGAGGAATTTCACACAGAGTACACAGAGATTAAGGAGCACGATAGTCTCTAGGCCTTTGAACTGCTTTTAATCTGGTTTATTATTTTGAAAGTACTAAAAGGCAACACGTTTTTTTCCAACTTTTTAAACTTCCTGACAATTCCCTCTGTGCCCTCTGTGTTCTCTGTGCGAAATTCTTTTACATCTACATCTTATACATGAAGAAATTTCACACAGAGGACACAGAGATTAAGGAGCACAATAAGGGTGCAGGCAATATGCAGCGCTTCTCCTGGTTTTGAGCTCGAAGCGTTGCACTAAGCTTTTTTCAATACAAGTGAGCTTTTTGGGGCTTATAACTTTTTAAGCCCAATATTTTCCGTGGTTTTTACTTCAGCAATTCTCAATTTGGCACGCTGAAAAAATGGCTCTTAAATATCTTTGATTCCGTTCATCGCCGTATACCATGGGCATCAGCCCATGGACAAGGCGATACTACCCTATATGCCTGCCCTAACTTCTCGCCCTCGAAGGGGGCGACAATCGGCCGAAGGCCGTACCATGCGGAACGAAGCTACTACGGGCGTAAGCCCGTAGTGATTCATTTTTTGCTTATGCTCCAGTTAGCAATACAAATTTGGGCACATTAAACCAAGGAGAAAAGGCGGAGGCGGAAATCACGTACCGAACGGCATCGGTTTCCACCGCTAGAGTGAGGTACGTGAATTTCCGCCTTATTTGTTATTGCATGGCGTGCCAAATTGAGAATTGCTGTTTTTACTTCATAAATCTTGCACGTTTTTTTTACACATAAAATCAGGACTGCAAAACTCTCTGTAGTAGAAGAAGTAATAGATGACTTTTTTTACTAAGAGAGGCGAAGTCTATGAAAAAAAGAAGTTTTTTCTATGCCGCACTGCTGTTATCTTTACAGAGTTTCACTGTTTTCTCCCAGCAGACGGCAAATCTTAAGGATATTTACCATACTTTCCGCGGAGAGGTTTTTGAAGCTTACCTTGACAGGGCCGACAGGGCGGAAAGCCGTGAAGAGTGGCTTTCCGTGGCTGAATACGGGGCTGAGGCGGTGATAGCGAAGTGGGAACAGGAAGTGCTGCTTTTAATGGGCGGAGATTTTAATATTACGCTCTACAAAGCAGAGCTGGAAAACCGCATTCGCGAAGAGCTGGAACAACGTTTAAGCGAGTGGCTTGTAAAAAGTTTTTTTTACAAACTGGAAACTCCCGACTATTCACCTTTTTTCACTGCCATCAGTGAACAGAATAGGACTTACCTGTACGAGGTTGATCCTGTAAGCGGTGAGGTTAAACGGGACGGAGCGGGAGACCCTGTTTTTAAAAAAGGTGACCCGTCCACCACGGAAGAGCTTAAGCAGTGGCGCGGAGCGGTTGAAGGCTCCATTGAAGCGGTGCTGGAAGAATGGTCTACCAGGGCTTTATCCGCCAATGCCGAGCTTCTTGCACTAATTCCCGAGGGCAAAACTGAATATTTTACCGCTGCCTTTACAGCGCACTTTTCTTTGTATAAGACGGGGCTGCGGCGGGAGATGGATGTTGTTTTTCAACAGGAAGAAAACCGGTTTATATCAAAACGGATGCGGGACCAGTTCTCGCTGCGGAAGAAGAGCGAGGAGGAGACGGCAGTAGAGGTTGTCAAGGAACTTATAGTACGGACTGAGACCGAAATAGGAGAAGGCATCTATAACTTGATGCTGGGCTTACACACGGCCAAGGGGGATGCAGGGGCAGGTGATGTATCGATTAACGCCGATGCCTGGCAGGAGAGTTTTAAACGGGAGTTTGAAAAGGGGCTTTCCAAGTGGAACCGGGCGGAAGAGTCGCTTTTAGTGGAACGGCTTGAATGGGAGCGGCAGGCAGGCAGGGATTTTAAGGAGGGGGAGAAAGCCTGGGCTCTGGCATACGGGAAGCTTCAGGAAGCGAGAAGAACCTGGGAAGCGAAAATCGGAAAGATACTTGAGGAGGGTGCGGTTCAATGGAGGGGAAAGGAAGAGGAGCTTTCCACCTCCATTGAGCGGGCCCGGCAGGAACTGTCACAGGCTGTAAAAGACCGCCAGGGGTCGCTCTCCGCGCGGGTCGAAAACCTGGTGGATTTGTATACCCAGTCGGTCAACATGATGAATACGGCCTACTCTTCAGTGGACTTCTGGGCTAAGAAACTGAAAGAAAAGTCTTATATCTCGGAAGATGAGTTGAACAGTCTGAAGCTTGATAGTCCCATTTATAACCAGATAACAGACCGGATGAACAGCCGGGGCGGAGAACCTGCGAATATCGCCGCGGAACTGCGCTTCTGGGACGGGGTATGGAAACAGTACCAGGGTTATATGCATGAGGCTGAGGAGAACCTGTCGGCTACCTACGGGATTATCCTTTCTGAAATTTCAATTGAATCCCCTCCGGGTTCCGGCATCATCCGGCCGCCCGTGTATAAAGAGGCAGTGGAGGGAGATACCTGGGAAAGGGTGCACCTGGATACGTACCAGGTGGAAGTACTGAAAGCGAGAGCGGTGGAGAAATACTGGGCGGGGCAGCTTGCAATCGCCCAGCGGTTGTCGGATTACGCCAATGATACAAGTTCCGGCCGGATGACGGACGCGGAAAGCGAGAAGGCCTATGAAGCGGCCCTGGCCGCGTATGCGGAAGCAAAGAAAGCCTACGACACTGCCGTCACCGCCCTCGAGGAGACGGGCGGCAGGCTGTCGGCTTCCAAACAGGATATTGATACTCTGCGGGTGGAACTTATTCAAAAAAAGAAAGAGATAGAAGAAGCCGAGTCGATGTATCAATCGATGCTCGACCTGCTAAAGTCCCAGAATACGGAATATTTCAAGGATAAACTTAAGAATTATTACAAGGAATTGCTCGAAATCTACGGTTTTAAGGCGGCAGGAACAGACAGGAAGACTCTCGCCGGCGTAATGGCGGATTATCTTGGGGCGGCGAAAAAATACGGACTGGAGAAAAACATCTCCCTCACCTCCCGGGAGGTGAAACAGCTTATTGAAGGAGATGAAGGCTCCTCCCAGGGTCAAAAATCGTTACAGAGCCTGCACGCGAGGGCTGAAAAATGTCGAAGCTGGACATTTTCCAAGGATGAATGGGCTTTTAAAGCGAGCCTGGAAGATGGACTGGAGCTGAACCGTTCGGATTATTACTATTCCCTGCTTGCCGGGGAATGGGAGATGTGGAATAAGGCTGGAGATATGAGCAGTGAAAAAATTGTTTCGTTGATACGGATAGAGACGCTGGTTGCATCCGTTACGACGCAGGCGGAACTTGAGGTGGAAGAGCGTCTTGGGGCGTTAACCTTCCTGGCTTCGAAAACATTATCGGATTGGACAGGGACTTTCGGCGCAATCACCAATGGTACAGGCAGCGGGTTTCCTTCTGTTAAAGCGGTAATGGATTTTTTTGAAAAGCGCAAGGGGAAAGCTGCTGCGGATTATTACCTGGCCCTGGCGGAAGGTCAGAAACGGGTCTTAAATATTATTGCGGGCTGCCTTACGAGTTCGAGGGATCTGGACAATTTAAAGGCCAGGGTTTCCTCCAGTTCCGGCAGTGAGGAAGAGAAACTGGCCTATGTCTTTCTCTCTGCCCGCCTCGATCAGGACAATATCGCGCTTCAGGCTATGGTGAACGGAACAGGCACGGCGCTGGAAAAAGTGATTGAAGTCTTAAGTGCTATTTCGGTATCAGATAATCCCGGGCTTCCTGAAAACATGGGAGTGGTACACGAGCTTGCAGACGGTTATCCCTACCTTAAAGACTTTTTTTCCGGCACGGGTTTTCTTACCCTGTCCGGTTCCGGGAATGAAGATTCACGCATCCAGATGGACCGCCTTCTGCCCCTTAATGCCTGGAAAGAGAAAGAAAGATGGAAAACGAGGCTTGCTCTTCTGGATCGATACGCCGGGGTCGCCCCATCGCTGATTGCGTTGCGGGAAGACACCTGTCTCAAAGAGTTGACGGCCTTCTTTGCCAGTAAAGGCCTTACGAAGGTTTCCCCGCCGGATGATTTTTCCACTTTATCTTTGAAAAACCCGTCGGATGTCTGGAAGGGAGCGAAAGGGAGCAGCCTGGATGAGAAATTGTATTGGTTCGCGGAACTTCGGCAGGGGGTTGACAGAATAACGGCGGAAGCCTCCCCGGCCCTTACGAGCTGTGTGGAAGATTATATCGCGAAATTGTCGGAGTATGCTGCTCTTGAGGCAGCGGCAGCCGGAGCATCCGCGGAAACCCTGGTACCGAGCGCTGATGGAAGATTACAGGCAGAGAAAGAATGGACGGAAACGCTTGCAAAAACAGTACAGTGGATCTCCGGTGATGCCGGTGAACTTTCAAAGCTCTTTTCCCTCTATGGTTTTGCGAAAGAAAACGGGGGAAAACCGGAGAGTGTACAGGCTGCCGATGTGGAAGAGAGGATTGTAAAGACAGCCGGCCTTAAACTGGCGAACAAGGTCTATTCAATGCAAGCCCCAAATACCCCGCCGGAAAACATTGACGAAGGTATATGGAATGAGACGCTGTTCGAACTGTTGCAGACTTATAGAATCGAAAGCTGTCCCGAAGGGCTTAAAAAGGGGATTATCGACCAGGGAAAGGCAATGTATCTGGAAGCCTTGTTGTTTTCCGGCGGTCTTAAAGATTACGACTGGACACGGGCGCCTGAAAACGTAACAACGTATTACCGGACGGCCCTCTTCAACCGCTTTGATGCCGGTACCTTTTTCCAGGAGGGATACAACGGAGTAGTGGCCTGGAAGCATGAAAAGGCAGACCAGTACAAATCCCTCTCAGAGATGATCGAGGATCGGTGGGGAGAGACAACCTTCGATCAGAATGGGGTGGAAGGCTTCTGGATCGAAAGACTCTATAACGGATTCAAAACATCCTTCGCCTTTGACAACATCATCGCTGCCTTTGCAGACCGGGTGAAAAGCGGGACATTCCGTTTTTCTTCCATCGACAGGAAGCTGATAGAAAATTTTGACTGTGACCCGGCGGCCCTGCTCGATTTCTATTACGCTGATCTTCTTAAACAGCGGCTGGATAAGGGGTTGGAACAGAACGGTTTTTCCTCCGGTGATT
>JBFMGN010000190.1:0-6370 GCA_040752435.1 Spirochaetota bacterium | reverse complement strand
TTTCCCCGGGTATTAAAAGCGGTTTTTCCCGCAGGGAATAGCGGCTGTTACCGCTTTATTTCCCCGCAGCGGAGACTTTTTCTATAATAACAATGCTTATCTTCCCCATTACAGACCTACGGGAGAAGCAAAAGCGCAACTCTGTCCATAGACCTTCCCCATTCAGCACAGAACAGAGAACTACCCGCACAATTCAGCGTGCCTTCATCGGAGAGCTTCTTCAATCCGCATAAAAACAGGGAGCGAAACCGCTTTTGGAGGACCCCTGCCGGAAGAAGATAGGCTTTCTTACAGGCTATCCACTTGTTCTTTGTGAAAATACTGGAAAGGAAGGACCTCCCGCTGTTTCTCCTGTATCCACTGTTCCTTTTTCATCGCCTGACATGGGGGACAATGCCGATTACGGCAGGAATTATAGAGGATTACCTGATGCCCGCAGATGTCGCAGGTTTCCACCCGTCCGCCCAGAAACGCGGTACGGCAATTGCGGATGGCACTGATTGTTTTTAATCAAGTAAAAATACCCAAAAAAATCGTCTAAAAATACCCTTCACTTTGTGGGTATTTTTTCCTGAAATTTCTGTCGCATGAGTGCATGTTTCATACGGTAACTTTCTCCTTCAAATACAAATATATATCCATGGTGAGCCAGGCGATCGATCATGGCTGCTGCCATTTGGTCATCGGTAAAAAGGATGCCCCATTTCGAAAACTCAAGGTTCGTCGTTATAATAAGACTTCGCCTTTCATAACTATCGCTAATGACTCGAAACAGAAGCTGAGCTCCCTGCTTATCCAGTGGAACATATCCCCATTCATCAATAATGAGTAAGTCAGCTAAAAGAATTGGTTTCAAGACTTTTTCGAGTGTTCCAGCAGTGTACGCTTGAGAAAGTCTCACCACCAATTCCGCGGCTGTAAAAAACCGCACACGTCGGTCTTGAGTACAGGCAAGGACACCCAAAGCGATCGCCAGATGCGTTTTCCCGTTATGTAAAGCTTTACATAACGGGAATTATGTAAAGTAATCACTTATGTAAAGTTAATGAAATATTTTGTTTTCCTGTAAAGTCCAGAGATCTAACAACTTTACATAATATTTCAGTCGCAAAGATCTGAAAGCCATGCCAAAAGCGATTTATCGCGTTCCCAATCAGGCACGGCCTCCTGAGAGGGAACTTCATAGGCGCCCTCAAGTGCCTTGCGTGTTTCCTCTGCATCTACTTTGACGTATATTTCGGTGGTTGTGACAGATGTATGACCAAGAAAATCGCGTATATAGATGAGGGGTACACCGCTTCGCAAGAGGTGAACAGCTTTACTGTGTCTGAGAGTATGGGGAGAAACGGATTCGGGTACATGATGATGATTGTTAATTGACATAGTCTTGACGTATCTGGCAAGGATGTGAGCAACACCGGCGCGGGTGAGTTTGTATTTACGGCTGTTCGTGAACACCGGAAGATCGAGGGCGGCTGTCATACCGAGGTATCCTCTCTCCTTGAGATATTGCTCCATAATAGATGCGGTTTTCGTACTGAGGGGTATTATTCGTGTCTTTCGGCCTTTGCCATGTAGAGTAACCGTAGTCGGTTGCTCCAATCTGATGTCGCGCACGGTAAGGTTGATAAGCTCCTGAACTCTGGCAGCGCTATCATAAAGAAAGACAAGCACAGCATGATCACGGCGCCCGTTGGGTGTGGTAATATCGGGTTGACTGAGGAGCAGATGAAGACCCTCAGGAGAGAAAAAGCTCATCGTTGTGCGCGGACATTTCTTCATTGGGATGGCAAGAATGTGTTGACAAGTCCGAAGATGCTCGGGTGCCATTGCGACGACATAATGGAAAAACGACTTGAAGGCTGCCAGTCGCTGGTTGCGGGTAGCTATTCCACAACCGCGATCGTTTTCGATCCATGTAAGATAGCCGGCTAGTAATTCCTGTGTGATGTCGACGATACGGATTTTCTCGATCTTTAAGGTTGTCTCAGATTCGCAGTAGACGAGGAAAAGCTTAAAAGCATCCCGGTATGAGGAAATCGTGTTCGTACTCAGATTTCGTTGACCGGGAAGATAGTGTGACAAAAAACCGGTTATATGCCTGGCAAAATCGGTCTCACTCATGGTATGCCTCCGGTATCACCCATCCGTATTCCTTTCCCACGGTTCGAATCAGTTCCGGGAACATCGCGGCAGTGAGCCGAAGATAGTGCTGGGAAGCCTTCAGACCCTCATGACCCATATAGATGGCAAGGTACGGAAGCGCGGTCGTAAGGTTCTTTCCCTGGGACACCCATCTGTTTAGGACGCGAACGGCGTACGTGTGACGAAGATCATGCAAACGTGGGCCTTTCCCCTTGCCACCATGAGAGATGCCAGCAATAGTGAGGGCTTTTCTAAACAGTTGATATGCTGTATAGGAGCTGTAGGGTACGCCTTGCCTGTTCGGGAAAAACCAGTGAGAAGAGGCGAAGCTTCGAAATATTTGGCATTTCTTTCTATACAGCCGACAATTTTCCACAAGAGAGGCAGCCATCGGTATGATCCGCTCTTTTGCGTTTTTCGTATGGTGTAGGAACAATGTTCCGTTGTCCAGATCGACGTCCTTCTTTTCAATACACAGCGTTTCGGTAATTCGGGTACCGCATCCGATAAGTATACGGAACACAAGTGGAAAGATCAGATCGGAATGCTTCGATATACCGTTTCTACATAAGCGGTCTATCATGCCAAGAACTAAACCAAGTTCCCGTTTGGAAAGGATATACGGTGTATAGGCGTAATCCTTTTGCGGTGCCAAACGATGCGGAACAACGTACGATTCATAACCCATTCGCGCCATGTAGACACTAAGTCCTCGAATAACCGAGATTCGGTGACTTCGATTCGTCTCGTTTTCCCATGCAGTCTTCTCAGCCCAGCTATTTACAACTTCCACCGAAAGGAGCGGAAGACCATGGTCAATGTCATTTTGAAGAAGGACAATACGACGAAGGACTTGCGAGGTTTTCTCAAAACCATATCCGATTGCCCGCTTCTCCTTGATATAGTCATTCACGATGTTTACGAACGTTTTTTCATTCTGCTTCATGGGACAGCACCTCCTCCGGATCGAGAACGCACTCTCGTAACCGCGCAAGATCGACATGGAGATATATACCGGTGGCTTCGGAGGTGATATGACCGAGAACCGAAGAAATAACCGGAAGTTCGATATCATGTGCGAGCATGACGCTTGCCAGGGTGTGACGAAGTGAATGCATGCCCGTCGGTACATCTCGTGGGATTCGCACTCCTGCTTGTTGAACCCGTTTTGCAAGAATAGAGTTAAGGCCATTGGAATGAGTACCAAAAGGCCGTATTGGAACTGTGCAGGTTAGAAAAACTTCTGAATGCTCAGAAGGTGGTCTACCGTGCTTCAGGTAGTCGATCAGCGCCCAACCGACATCGTGCAATAACGGTAGCCGCAACACGTTTCGCGTCTTGTTTTGCACGATCTCAATTACCTTCTCCTTCCACCGTATATCAGAGAGCTTCATCGTTTTGACATCGACCGAGCGCAAACCGTATCGAGTGATCAACATCAGAATAGCATAATCGCGTTTCACGACAGGGTTCCCACGATCTATTGAGTTGAGAACGGTTAGGACATCCTCTTGTCGCCACACTTTCGGCAGCTTGAACTGTCTGTTTGCTTTTACAACTGGCAATTTTTTTGTCAGATTATTGTGAGTAAATCCCATCCGATAGAGGTGACGAAAAAAGACACGGCACGATGAGAGCATCGTGGCGACGGTCCGACTATCCAACTCTATCTGTGTACCAAAGAACGCCGATATTGCTCTTCCTGTGATATCATGAAAACTCGATACTCCGTGTTGATCAAAAAAGAGCAGCATACGCTTAATTCGATTAACTCTTGTATAAGTGCCCCGTTCGGAATATTCTGCATCCCGGCAAAAAACGGTGTATGATTCGAATCCTTCCTTGAACTGAGATGGAACCTCCAGAGAAGCAAGTTTCCCCGGTCTCTTTAATGCGAGACATCCATGGATCTGCCATTCAGTCAGACATTGGCATGCCCGGATCGGATAGTAAAACTTCGGCTTGTACGCGCCTTCCTTTTCCCTGACCACGAGACCAGGATCAATTCCGAGGGACTCCTTGAGCCATCGTTCACTTACATCAATCGAATAATGCTGAATCCGGTTCTCCTTTGCATAGCGAGTGAGTTTCCGGTACATCCGGTCATAGAACTCAATGGTGGTGGCGGCGTATCCCAGCCTTTGCAATTCTACAAGAACAGCCGCACTCAATTCTTGGATGGTTTCTTTTCCCATATTCTTCTCCTATAGAAGTGGTTTCAAAGAGAAATATTATGGAAAGTAAAATCATTGAAATGTATAGATATAGTAAGGAATTAGACTTAAGACTTTACATAAGTGATTACTTTACATAATTCCCGGTACCAACCGGCCCATACATCACAATATTCTTTTTCTCGCTCACGAAGACGCCACTGGACACTTCTTCGCGGCTTATGGTCGGAGGTAGTTTCACGTTTTGAAAATCATAGCCCTCAAGGGTCTTATACACTGGAAAGGCGGCCTCGCGAAGACGACGTGCTTTTCTTACCTGTTCACGATTCGCCAGTTCCTGCGAAAGAACAGTGTATAAAAACTCCTCCTGGGCTACGGTAGCTTCGTGCTCACATACATGAACGGCGGTTTGACTAAAGGCCACTTTCTTCAGCATCCTCGCTATCTCTTTCCTTAGTTCATTCCGATTGACCCGGGCTTTTCTCATCGCTCGTTCTCCTTCGGGATCAATACCGTGTCATACCGCTTCAAATCCGGACCTTTTTCAGGCACGACATTCAGCCCATCAAACCTAATGCGGGCAGCAATCGCACCGACACTGTATTTATCCACTGCCCCCAGACGTAAGGCTTCTTCAAGAGAAGCAAGCGCTACTTCATATCCAAAAGAAGCGCTGCTAAAGGAGAGGACCCTTAAGACCCCCCTCAGATCAGAGTCAGCAAGGCCGTCCAACCCTTCACGAAGTCTTGCGCTCAGCCCCACGCGAACTTGACTGTTTTTCCATGCTCCCGGATGCTTCATAAGTCGTTTTAAAGCAGTCCTATAATCACTTCTATCGGTACGCTCACTCCCGTAGGAACGTGGATGCTCGACGATCAGTCCACCGCTATTCTTTTCATAGACCCACACATGATGGGCCTTCACACCGACCACAACCTCCGTGTAGGCCTGCTCCGGAGCACTTGAATACCAATGTTTCCCCTCCAGGCAGAACTTCCCATATCCATCGGTCCGCAGCCTCTCAAAGCGTTCGACAGGAAACGGCTTTGCCGGCAGCGGGCTGAGCCGCTTGCGGTCTTCTCCAAACAGCTCCGAAATAGGCAGACCCTTTTTGTAATGCCTTCGCTGAAAGTCTGCTTCTACCTCCACCAACAGGTCGCGATTCCACGTTTCCAGATCCTCAATTGCGGGCATAGGCACGAAAAAGTTTCGGCGAACATAGCCCACTTTGTTTTCCACATTCCCTTTCTCATGGCCCGAGCCGGGATTACAGAAACTCACTGAAAAACCATAGTGACACTTAAAGCGTAAGAAGACATCCGCGAGGCTTATTTTGTCTCTGATTCTCCGTCCCACCCCACTCGCGTTATCAAAGACGATCCTCTCAGGCACCCCCCCAATTCGATGAAAAATATCCTTCAACCCTTGGCAGGCACACTCCGCGTTCTCGCCCCGGAACACTTGAATATAAGCAGCGTTACTATAGGGAAAGCTCAGACACAGATATTTAATGACTGTTCTCTTTCCGTGCTCAACAATATCAGCTTCGCCAAAATCAGCCTGGGCTTCTCCAGGGTTCCACACTAACTCCAAATACCCCTGCTCCTTGCCCGACTGCGTTTTCTTCGCTTGCACGTATCGTTGGACCAACGGATATGAACACGTGTACGCCTCTCCTTGCTCTTCTGTGAGCCGTTGGTGTATCCGTCTCGCCGGGTGACGTTGCTTATAGCGCCTCCTTCTGTCTTCTTCCAGCCATTGGTCGATCTGTGGCTTCCACGGATCCAGCTTTGAGACGACCGGCAGGGGAACAACACAGGCGGATGTAAAATCCTCCTGCGCCATATATTTCGCCACTGTCTTACGATCGATCCTCATCTGGGCGGCTATCGCCTTCGCTCCCAGACCTTGCCGCTGGAGTTCTTTTATTTGATCAATCTGGTTCATCTGTAACATCTCCCTTCTCCTTGCAGCTCTTACTCTACAAGGATTTTTACTCGTCATCACCCGTGATTTTTGTGGGTATTTTAGACGATTTTTTTGTCCATTTC
>JBFMGN010000019.1:0-15102 GCA_040752435.1 Spirochaetota bacterium | reverse complement strand
TTGGTCAATCCCTGATCTTATCAAGTACCGTTTCTTTTGAGTCGGCAAACAGGATTTCATCCAGCGCATGATCCAGTTTTATGGTATCTGTAACAGACCTGATAAAGCTCTTTTCCTCATCCGTTATGCCGAACTTCTTTGAAAGCTGCTTAATAAGCACATTCTGTTTATCAAGCAGCGTTCCTTTTTCTATGCCTTTCTCAATACCCTCTTTAAAACCCTGTTTCATCAATCTCTCAGCCGTTGACATCACTACCTCCCCTGTCGTTTTACTGACCCCAGAGACTGCCCGGACTATCTCTTTCGTCTCTATATCCGTACCGCTGAGCAAATACCGGATTACAGCCTCTAAAAACCTTAAGCCCCGCTCTTCCCTGTAGTAGAGTCTACCAATTTCCAGATAATCTTTCAAATAGGTAACCAGCCTTTTTTCAAAAAAGATGTTTTTCAGCAGTAAAAGCGTTATTCGAAGCGACAGCCGGTGGAAAAGTACTTCCTTTATTTCCCGGTCGGTAAACTTGGACAGATCTGTTAAGAGATAGTCAAACTCAGGCAAGAACCTTCTAACCGCCTGATCACAGGTGTCAAAATAAGCAGAGAAATCCCGCTTACGCCACCTCCCCTTTATCGCTGAATGTTTCTTTGAAGAACTTGTCATGCGGGTTTTGGATTGGCATACCACTAATAGGAACAATGGAAATGAGGCTGCTGCTTCAAAACAAAATTTGTCGTTGTACCAATGGCGAGTTCAACCGCCACCGGCTTCCGTCTTGTTTCCTCGAACAAATGGGAGCTTGCGGCATGATGGCGGAGCGATGCGACCAACACGGTGAGCGGCTATACGCTGTTCACCAGGAACACCGTGGTAGGCTTCCACGTTGCGAGGTCGAATTTATGACGTCCGTGTCAAATTCGACACGCCTGTCATCCTGACAATCGGACCCTGTAACCTTTTGTTTAAGTGGGCAGATGGCTTACACACGGTGGCGCTGAAAAGTGACGGGACGGTGTGGGCCTGGGGGTCCAACTCCTACAACCAATTGGTTGACGGCACGACGACCGAACGGCACACACCGGTGCAGGTTAGCTGATAGTTGGGGGTAAGTGTTGTTGCAACTGCGGAGCCTGTCAATATTTTTGTGCAAGTAATTTTATTCATACCGGCATTTTTCAGTAAAATTATGTTCTACACAAGTTCGAGTTTTATTTTTCTTCCGACTACCGCCGCGGCTTTCTTGAGTGTTTCAAGCGTGACGGAATCATTGTCCGGCTCAAGGAGCCTATCGAGGGCGGCGCGGCTTGTCGCCATTCTGTGTGCCATTTCAACTTTTGTAAGGCTCTGTTGTTCCATGGCTTTCTGTATCTGGAATGCAAGAACACGTTTCACCGCAGTATCGGTGACATCTTCAAGGATATCCTCTTTTTTAAGAAAATCGTCAAATGATTCCCCGATATATTTTTTATTCATCATCTAACCTCCTGTACGAGCCTTAAACGTTTTAAAGCAAGTTCAATGTCTTCCTGTGGTATTTTTTGTGATTTCTTGATAAACCCATGTAGGAGTACCATATAATCCTCAACAATCGTGAAGATCACGCGAGCGATTTTGTCTTTTAATCGAATCCGTACTTCCCACAGATTCGGTGCGAGCTTTTTTACGACTGGCATTCCGAGAGGCCAGCCGAATTCAACGGTTTTGATTTCTTCACCAATCCTTTTTCTTTCTTCTTGGGAAAGCTCATAAAGCCAATCACGCACAGGCATACTCCCGCTCTCCGATTTAAAAAAAACTGTTTTGATGATTTTATCCATCTGTCATTAATGTATCTATTTTGGTACATAGTGTCAATGGTATCGTCTAAAACCTGGGCAGACATTCATAATGCTTTTTCTTCCTCCTATCTTTTTGCTAATTTCCCCCTCTGTGACCTCTGTGTTCTCTGTGCGAAATTCTTTTACAGCTTATACACGAAGAAGTGGTTCACTTTAGAGCCCACAGAGATTAAGGAGCGCAATGAGAATACAGGCAATAATGCAAGGCTGCTCCTGCCTGAATTATGATGCTGAAAGTGCCTCCATTAAAAAATAAGGGTGGCAAAGTAATCATCCACCGTCTCAGCCCGGCGGATAAGTTCAACTGATCTCTCTTTCTTCAAAAGAAGCTCTGCCGATTTAAGTTTTCCGTTGTAGTTGAATCCCATGGCATACCCATGGGCGCCGGTATCATGGATTACCAGGATATCCCCGATCTCGGCTTTCGGGAGCTTCCGGTCTACGGCAAACTTGTCGTTATTTTCACAGAGGGAGCCTGTAACATCATACACTTGATTGAAGGGGGCCTCTTCTTTCCCCATAACGGTGATATGATGGTATGCACCGTAAAGCGCCGGCCGCATAAGGTTTGCCATGCAGGCATCGAGGCCAAGGAATTTTTTGTAGGTCTCCTTGATGTGGATCACTTTTGTAACCAGGTATCCATACGGGCCGGTTACCATCCTCCCGCACTCCATTATGATCTTAACGGGGTCCAATCCATTGGCACGGATCTTTTTTTCATACTCCGCCTTAATCCCCCGGGAAACTCTATTAAGGTCAACGGCCGTCTGCTCCGGTTTATAAGGAATTCCGATCCCGCCTCCGAGGTTGACGAACTCTATTTTTATCCTCAATTTCTGCGAGATTTCCACCAGAAGGTCGAAGAGAATGGCGGCGGTTTCGACAAAATAAGCGGGCTTCAGTTCATTGGAGGCCACCATGGTATGCAATCCGAACCTTTTTACCCCTCTCTCTTTAGCCGCTTTATAGCCCTCAAAAAGCTGTTCCCGGGTAAAGCCGTACTTCGCCTCCTCCGGCTTCCCAATTATGGCGTTACCCTTTTTAAGTTTGCCCGGGTTGTACCGAAAACAGAGAAGCTCCGGCATCCCCGCCGATTTTTCTAGAAAAGGTATATGGCTTAGATCATCAAGATTGATGATCGCACCCAGTTCACGTGCTTTTCTATATTCCCCCGCCGGCGTATCATTCGAAGTAAACATAATTTCTTCTCCCACTATCCCCACCCGGGAGGAGAGTATGAGTTCCGAAAGAGACGAGCAATCGGTCCCCATTCCTTCTTCTTTAAGAATTTTAAGGATACGGGGATTCGGCAGTGCTTTTACCGCAAAATAATTTTTGAATCCCCCCGGTACCCAGTCAAAAGCTTTAAGAAAAGCTCCGGCGTTTTCCCGAATTGCTTTTTCATCGTAGATATGAAAAGGAGTAGGATACTTCTCAATAATTTTTTCCAACTCAGCCTGCGTGAATGGTACTTTCTTCTCAGTCATAGCCTGCCCCATAAAAATAAGTTTACCTTATGTGCGGCAGAAAGAAAAGTCAAGATGAATCCAGCCACTGGACATGGTTGAAGAAAATGAAAGTGATCAATCAATCAAAAGATCTTCCTGCCAGCCGATTTTAACCAGCTCTATTTTGGCAGGCTCCGCAGTCCCCAGCCGGTAACGGGTATCGGCCAGAAAGATGTGCTTGGGCGGTGGATTTAGGGGGCGTTCTTCGCCGAAGAACTCTCTGCGTTTCGCCAGAAGAATGCGAACCCCGACGGAGTCGACGGCAACCGGATCAACGCCTGCAAGCAAGCCCTTGTACGGCCATGTATACTTCGGGCTGAAATGGTGGGGTCCTATCCCATGGAAAAGCGGGGTTAATAGTACGAGAATATTGAGGCGGGTTTTCCCCTTAACCAGCGGAAGGTTCCAGATTGCAGCCAGCTCAGCGCATGAATCCCCGTGGTAACTGCTCGGCTGCCCGACAAACTGGATATAATTTTTAAGCAGGCTGCCGACCCCAGACCAGTAGTGGGTTCGGATCGGTCTGACATTTATGAGAGCCGTGGCATTGAGAAACACCTTATCCGAAAGCAGCCCGCGATCACGGATTCCGATATTCTTTTCCGAAACACCGGCATCCAGAACCCTTCTCTTTATGGCCGCTTCCAGTTCGGGCGGGGTCGGCAGATAATGCCAGTTGTTGGATTTTATTCCAACTACATCGGTGGGTTTTATAAGCTGCTTCCAGGCGCTAACCGGATTCTCCGCATTCAGCAGGGCGGTAACCGCTTCATCCAGCATTTGTTTTACGATCTCCGCCCGGGGTCTGTTAAGGCTGTCCAGTACATCTTTGTTTCTGATCAGCACCACCCGTGTTTTCTTTTCCGGTTGGGGGAAAAGGGGGATCGGTGAACAGAGATAAAGGGCGCCCGCAATCGCAGCCAGGGTGCTGCTTTTCAAGAACTCCCGCCGGGTAATGATTTTCTCAGTCATATTGCCTTCCTTACAATCCAATCCGCCAGAAAGGAGAAAGCCTTAGTATCGTTTTTAATCCGGGATTCGCCTTTTTTGCACTTCTTCCAAAAGGGTAAGCGCCGCATGTTCATCCTGTGCATTGAAAACGATGGCCAAAAGGTTTCCGTTTAACCGGCAGGCGTTCCAGGTACCGTCTTCTATTTGAAGAGTGTCGGAATCTTTAAGTTCGGGCAGGTAGTATTGGGCAAAGTCCACATAGCCACTCCGGGCTTCTTTTTCATTCTGGTATTGCACCAGGAGGAGAATAGAACGGTTATACCTGCCGCCATATTTCGCCAGCAGGGCATTGGTTGTTTCATCAATGTGGAGGATATTTTCATCCGAGATAAAGTAGTGGGAATTAAGCCATACATGGTGGCGAAAATAGCGGATGCTTTCTTCCTTAAGAGCCTCCCGCGGCAGGAATGAAAGAATCTCCGGAAGCGGGCCTTCATCCGGTATGCCCGCCTCAATTATTTTGGCTAGCTTGAAAACCGCCTCCTTCGATTCCTTAGTCTCCGGCCAGGCGAGGATAGAGACAAGGTAGCGATCTTTCCAGAAAAGCAATGCGCCTTCTGTCTGCTGGCAGCCCTGGCCTAAGGATTGGTCGGTCGTCTCGACCGAATAGGAGAAGACACCGTAAGCATTTTCAGATGTTCCCATATCAAAGAGGTCGACGATAATATCCGGCTGGTCGGGTTTCGAGTAAATCCGGCTGACAAGCTGGTTGAATCCGTAGGAGAGATAAAGCTCCGCACCGCCGTTGATGTAATCGTATAGATTCTTGCGATTGTAGTACTCATCCCCGGCAGCGGGTTTCCATCCGTCTGCTTCCTCCGGCAGCCAGGGCTTAAGCATTTGTGACTGTGACATACCAGAGACTCCTGAAATTAAAAACAGAATGCTCAGACCGATAAAGCGCGGTTTTATTTTCAGCATGGGCTTTAAGGCTTCGCTTTTTCTATCCGTTTGGAAACCGCCCGTGCGAACTGGAGACTTGCTGTTCTTGGATCTTCCGTTTTGGACAGGGCGGTAATCCGGATAAAGAACGAGTTTTTTCTAAGCTCCAGCAGGCAGGTACCCGGAAGACTTTCCGAAAGCCGGGCGGCATCACCGGTATCCGGTACGACGACTGCTTCATCCAGATAGATCCCGGCATAAAGTGCGACAGCATCAGCCGGGCTGCGGGTTCTGTATATCTCAAGCGTCAGGTAACGATTATCGGCCGCGGCGTAATCCTGGAATATAACCTCCTGTACCCCGAGATCGATGTACTGGGGAGCAGCCCCGTCTATCAACATCGTTAAGGTGCTTAAGTTTGCGGCCGTGGCTGCCTCCCCATCCCGCAGCCAGCCTTTGATCTCATCGTTTAAAGGCAAATATGAATTGAGCCCGGACTGAGCCTGGACAGACAAAACCACCAGGAATAGACCGGCCGCAATCATACTCCATATTTTTCCTTTAGAAAAGTTCATCGCTTCACCTCGCTTTCTCTTGATCTTTTTTTCTCTCCATCATTTCAAGCTCTTGATCCGTTATGAAGCCGGGTGGGAGAGGCGGCAAATTGTCGGGCTCCAGTCCCAGGTCTTCCAGGCTGAGAGCCTGGATTTTAATCGCCCCGGGGAAAGGAGTTTTTTCAACCAGCTTCAAATCCAGGTTCAAGCGCCCGGCCTCTTGAATGTAGGAGTCTTCTTTAAGGCGGACTTCTCCGATGGGGAGCACCACGATTGCAGATCGCCCCTCCACCGGGCACTTGCTCTCACACATGCCGCACCCGCTGCATTTATGCTCGTATACAATCGGCCGTTTAAGGCCCTCAAAATCGATCAGCTCGATTGCATCGTAAGGGCACTGCTCGTCGCAGATAAGACAGAGACGGTCTTGCTCCCAGGCGAGGCAGCGCCGGCGATCGATGTAGGCCGTACCGATCTTGGCCATAATTTTCTCCTCAAGGGGAAGCCGGCGGATAGCCTGGGTAGGACAGACCTGCCCGCAGCGGTTGCAGGTGGCTTCGCAGGCGGCCAGGCGCTGAACGAGACGGGGCGACCACAGGCTTCGAACCTCAGTTTCCACCGAACATGGCTGGAGGGTGTTGGTAATACAGACTCGCATGCAACTTCCGCACCGAATGCAGGTATCGAGGAACTCCTCCTCCGGGATGGAACCGGGCGGGCGGATCAAATCCGGATTCCGAAGAAGGCGGGAGGGATGACTATAGGCTATAAAACCGGTGGCGGTCGCGGAAACTGCACTGAGCAGGAAAACTCTTCTGGAAAGATGCGTCTGGGCCGTGTAAACCGTCTCCCTTTTCTTAAACGGAGAGACCGGGCGGAAAGAGACAACCTTTTCCGGGCAGACCCGGACACAGTGCCTGCACTGGATACACTCTTCAATCCTCGTCCGGCGGGGGTCTTCTTCAATCGCACTCATCGGGCACTGGTTCCGGCATTGGAAACAATCGGTGCATCCTTCGCCCACTTTACGCTTTAAAAATCCAAAACGGGATACCAGGCTTAACAGTGCCCCCAGGGGGCAGAGGTTGCGGCACCAGAACCGGGTTTGAAAAACGTTTAAGGCGACGATTGCGGCCAGGATGAGGAATGTTGCCAGGTTGGCCGTAAAGACTATGGGCGGGAACCTTGTAACCGACAGTTTTACCCAGTTAAGCCGGGATGCCAGGGGACGAAAAATGTCCAGCGCAAGATTAACGGCCGAAACCCCCAGGGGATAAACCAGGAAAGTATAAATACGGGTTGATAAAGCGATAGGATCGAAGGCGTGGATTAAAATCAAACTGAACAGGGAGGAGACTGCCAGAAAGGCGAGAATATAGTATTTACTTTTACGTAATTGATCCGGGTGTTTTACTGGCCTTCGTTTAACCCTGCTTATGGCAAGCCAATCCAGGCAATCAATAGTTGTTCCAAAGGGGCAAAGGTAAGCACAAAAAAAGCGGCCGAAAACCAGGGAGACGCCCAGGAGAATCAGCGAGACAAACAGGCCGGGGATTATCATTCTTCCAGCGATCATGACGCTTAAGGCGATAAAAGGGCTTAAACGGAGAAAAATATCGGCGGGTATATTCCGGGCGGCCAGCTCTGCGGCAAAAAAGAGGAGGAGAACGAAAACGAGTAGAGATAAAACCTGGACTGTACGCTGGAATCTCACACCGCAATCTCTTTGATGTTGAGTCTGGTAATATCTACTTCCCCCAGACCCTGCTGGTTTGCCAGGAGGAGATGACGAACGTTTCTCCCCGTAAAAGACCGGCCGTACCATTTTGCCAGGGATACGACGTATGAATCTACGGCCACAGGGTCGGTACCGGCAACGATGGTGCCCAACGGCAACACCTTTCCCGGTCCGGAAGGACCGCTTGTAATAAGAGCACGGGTGGCATCAACGATAATTAAATTGGGCCGGATCAAGGTGCTTAAATCTACAATGCCTTCATTAAGATCAAATTTCTCGTGGAAGGCCTCCCGGTCCCAGATCAATCCCATAAGATTTTTCATTCCTAAACTGACCCCCGCGGCATTGTGGGATTTTGCCACCGGGAGATTAATCAAGACATCCGCTTTTAAAAGCTCCTTAAGGACTTCTACGGCTTTAAGCACTTTACCCCCCGGCACCTCAACCTGCTCGAACAGCGTGCGGTCTTTGGCGGCGAAAGTATAGGTGCGGGGTATATTCTGGACGGCATCGAGAATGCCGCTTCGCTTAAGGCAGATATCCGGTCTGCGCAGGGGATTGTCTGCGATCAAAATCTGGCCGGCGCCCGCCTCGCGGCATAATTCTGCTACCTTGGCTGTCACAAACGGGTCGGTGGTGGTGCCCCATTCCGGTGGATTGGGAAAGGACATGTTCGGTTTTATCAGCACCCTCTGCCCTTTTCGCACGAATCTGCCAATTCCTCCCAGGAGATCTACGGCGGCTTTCACGGATTTCTCAACATCGCCCCGGACAACGGCGATATCAGCATACTCTGCGATTGGGACAGCCCAGAGTCGGCCGGCAGACCGGGGAAGGGCAAATGTCAGGCTGAAAGCGGTGCCCGCCTTCACCGACCATTTTAAAAACTCTCTCCGGTCCATTCCGCTTCCTTTACTTTATCAGATTGTTTGAAATTCACCCTAACCGTAGGTTGTGCAGATTGATCTGGGCAGGATTGTTCGTACCCAGCTCCAGTTCTGCGGCCGTCTGGATGTGGCGGGACATCCTTAAGATCGACGGCCGGCTACGCTCAAGCCTCTTCTGTTCAATCATCATCATCCCTTCAAAATCCACGGCAACAGTATCCGTTCCAATCAGCAGTTGCCGGTTTACCCATTGGGGAGAGCCGTGCGGTCCGCCCGAATGTATTCCCAGAAGCGCATCGAGCACAATGAGCTTTGTCTTCTCCCTTATTTGAGCGGCGGCGTTTATATAGGCTATGTAAGGATCGCAGTAATTGCCGTGATGCCAGGCCGGATTGCTTATAGACCCGTAATGGTTCTTCATACTCAACGTAACCCCGGCGGTCCCGTGATCTTTCAGGACAGGAACATTGATGAGATAATCGCACTGCCTGGTAAGGATCGTTGTAAGACGCGTTCCATTTTCTGTTCTTGAGGAAGTTCTAACCGCGAGGCTTTCGTCATATTGCGTCGTCCCGGAATAGCGAATCCCGGTTTTGCCGGTGTTGATGGCATAGCCGCACCGTTTTATTTCCCAATCAGATCTATCCCAAACAATGATGTTGTTCTCCGCCACACCGGTCTCTCTTAAACCCCATATTAGTGCCTCCACAACTTCTCGATGGCTGTAAAATCTGGAGTTTATGCAATTCAGCTTTATTCCGATGACATCGCTGGATTTTAACTCTGGAATGAGGGACAACCAGGCATCCCGCACACTCTTCTTTCCGGTAAAGGTTTTTATCCCTTCGCTTACCATAACCCGGATAATTTCGGGCTCAATAACGCCGCCGGAGTCGACCGACCGGCTGTGGGTGACTGCAACGATACTACTGTTAAATGGGCTTTTTCGGGGTTCGGCGAATACGCTTTTGACGTACGAAAGCAGGAGGGAGGGGGGGGCCGCCAGAACGGTTGCGCCCAGAATCGCCCTCTTAAGAAACTCTCGTCTGGATATCTTCTCCGCCGCCATACGGTTCCCGTTTAAGCTAACGATAGTCTAATGAGCCGGTATTGTCAATAGAAATTGCTTAGAGAATTACTCATAAAAGGATTCATTTTCCCGCTCCAACAGAGCAGATGAGGCCGCGCCTTGTCGTTAAGAACGGCACACCCAACACCAGTGCACCTTTGATCGTTGCCCGGATATATTGTATAATAAAAAGACCGTAACCGGAAGGTAAAAGGATTTATAAATAGTCATTAAAGGAGTTGAAGATGCAGACTGATGATGTTCAAAAGTTTTGGTCGGACCTGGAAAATACCATAGGAGAAAAAATTCTTATCTATTCCATGGGTGATTATCTGGGGGGATATCAAAACATTACAGGACCGGTCGTCGGGCTTTTTTATCTGACAGCCACAAAACTTTTCTTTCAGACTTTTCCGAAAGAGAATTTTTTATCCACTCTGTTTCGTGGTTTTACAAGAAGCACAACCAGGAATGAACCGATAACCTTTTCCATTCCCCTCGATAAAATAAAGGCCGTTATCCACCCCCCTAAAAAATCATTCTGGAAAAGTTTTTTATCGCCCGCAGTGCAGCCGAATGCCCTGGATTACCTGGATGACAATGAAACCGCGAAACAATTTCGATTCACCTTAATTGCAAAAGAAAAAGAGTTTTTAGATATACTCCAAGAGATACATGCTTGAAATAAAAACATTGACTTTTTCTGAATTATCTATCTAATATTTAAAATCATTGCCATAGCATTTAATGAAAAGGAGAGTAAAATGCACAGAAGAGTCGGTTTTATTATTGGTCTGCTCATTTTCTTAACCGTCGTTTTTCCGGTCTTTGGGGGCGGGAAAACTGAAGCGGCTGCCAGACAGGCCGTCACAAAGATAATTGTGGCCACGGATGCGACCTGGCCGCCTATGGAGTTCGTGAACGAAAAAAAAGAGATTGTCGGTTTTGATATCGATTTATTGAACGAAGCCGCCCGGGAAGGCGGTTTCGAGGTTGAGTTCAGGAACACCGCCTGGGACGGTATTTTCGCCGGTCTTAAAAACAGGCAGTATGATGCGGTCATTTCTTCCGTAACAATTACCGAGGAACGGAAACAGGAGATGGATTTCAGTCTTCCCTACATCAATGCCGGTCAGGTATTGGTGGTACGTAAAGATGCAGCCGGCGTGGAAACCTTGGCGGATTTAAAGGGGAAAGCCGTCGGAGCCCAGATCGGGACAACGGGCGCCATGGAAATAGATAAAGTTCAAGGCGTAACCTTAAAAACCTACGATGAGCTCGGCCTGGCTGTTGAGGACCTTGTCAACACGCGAATTGAGGGTGTGGTAGCCGATTCCCCCACCGCGGCTAATTATGTGCTTCAGAATGATAATTATAAGGGAAAACTGAAAATCGTAGGCAAACCTTTCACCGAGGAGTTTTACGGTGTAGCCGTAACAAAAGGGAATACGAAGGTGCTCGATCTAATCAATAAAGGTCTTAAAAAAGTTCTCGATTCCGGCAAGGTGGAAGAACTGAAAAACAAGTGGATGAGATAAAAAACACCCGGATCGAGGTTACAGACGGTACCCTTATCCCCGGAAGAGGAGAAAAATCCATCTTTTCCGCGTGGAGGCTCTCTTTTTTCGGGGCTATCGTCCTGATTATTATACTGCCGATTATTTCCCCGAATCCTTTCTGGGAAATAATCAAGTTCCTGCCGGACGGCATAATCAACACCTTTAAGGTAACGGTCATCTCTATCGGATTCGCCCTGGTCCTGGGTCTTATAACCGGCCTGGGAAGAATCTCTCACATCCTTGTCATTAATCGAATCGCCACCATCTATGTGGAAGTTATCCGGGGTATTCCGCTCCTTGTCCAGCTCTTCTATATCTACTACGGCCTCGGTTTTTTAAGCCTGCCGCCCCTGGTATCGGCGGTTTCAGCCATGTCGATCTGCTACGGGGCGTATATGGGCGAAATTTTCAGGGCGGGAATCCAGGCTATCCCGAAAGGGCAGATGGAGGCGGCCCTCGCCCTGGGTTTAACCCGCGGCCAGGCTATCCGCCGGATAATTCTGCCCCAAACCTTCCGGGTTATTCTGCCTCCCATTGGGAACGAATTTATCGCGCTATTAAAAGATTCCTCCCTTGTATCAATCCTGGCGGTTTCAGACCTGCTCCGGAGAGGGAGGGAGTACGCTTCCACTTCCTTCAAGTATTTTGAAAGCTATACCGTCGTAGCCCTCGTGTATCTTGTCCTTACCTTATTTTTTTCCAGGCTGGTCGGTTTAATGGAAGACAGGTTGGGACGCCGTGGAAAGTAGAGTTAAAATAGTAAACGCTTACAAAAATTTCGGTAAAGTTCAGGCTTTGAAAAATGCCAGTTTAGAGGTCCACACGGGAGAAGTCGTCCTCATAATCGGCCCTTCCGGCAGCGGGAAGAGCACTATGCTGCGCTGCATCAACCGCCTGGAAAACCTGTCATCCGGTGAAATTTGGATCGATACGGATAAAGTCACCGACCATAAGGCGGATATACGGAAAATTCGTGAAGAGGTCGGCATGGTCTTCCAAAGCTTTAACCTTTTTCCCCACCTGACTGCCCTGCAGAACATCGCCCTGGCACCGATAATCGTCAAAAAAATACCGAAGCCGGAAGCTCATGACAAAGCGCGCAAACTGCTGGAACGCGTCGGCCTGGCCGACAAGGAGACCTCTTATCCCGACCAGCTTTCCGGCGGGCAGCAGCAGCGGGTGGCCATTGCCCGGGCCCTGGCCATGAACCCCAAGGTCATGCTGTTCGATGAGCCCACCTCCGCCCTGGATCCGGAGATGATAAAAGAAGTCCTGGATGTAATGCTCTTCCTGGCCGAGGAAGGGATGACAATGCTGGTTGTCTCCCACGAGATGGGCTTTGCGAAAGCCGCGGCGGATATGGTGGTGTTTATGGACCAGGGGGAGATTATCGAGCGAGGGCCGCCCCAGGCCTTATTTAATTCACCCAAAGAGGAAAGAACCCGAAAATTCCTCCAGCACATCCTGTAAAACTGAAAATTTTAAATAAAAAATTTATTATTGAAAAATTTCTCAAAATGAATTATTATTAAGAACTGTTCAAATAAAATCTTTTATAGGAAGGAGCTACGCATGAACCAGACAATTTTTAAAAAATGTGATCTAACAGTTAAAAAAGAAGTCGACTCCGCTCAACTGGACCGGCTACTGAACGCGGTCGCGGAGGCCTTCAAAATGAAGGGCGGAGAAAAAACCCATTTTGTCAACAAGAACATCGCCCGCCTGATCGCCGGCCTGCCCTTTCTGGCCGGGTGCGAAGACCCGGAACGGACGGCCATCGCCCACCTGGGCACCTACCTCCTTTCCATCCGCTGTAAGGCGATCGCCAACTGTAAACCCTCCGACGACATCCACCTCTCCAAACGGCTGGCCCTGGTCAACAATTTTATCGGCGGCGACCGGCAGATCCTGGACCGGGGCATGAGCCTCTTAGCCTTAAGTATGCTGTCCGACTATAAGCGGGATGTGGCCGAAGACCGGCAGCTCGGCAAGTACAACCCGGTCGGGTCCGGCGCGGTCAGCTTTGAGGCTGAAAAAGCCGAGCTCCTGGAAACGATCAATTCCGTCGCCTGCCCGGAAATGGACAAAATTCTGTCGGCCGACGAGGCAGTGCTAATACCCTGGGAGCCCGATAAATCAAGATAGCTGTCGCCTGAAGTATTTTTTCGTATTCGCGGAGAAATTTTGTGCGGCCGATTGTCAATAACACCACCTTACAATCAACTCTGCAAAGAAAAGTTGCATTAACCGTATCAAGTAGTTTATTTGTAATCAGTTCCATTAACTTCATTATTATGGTTTTTAATAAAAAGTTACCGGTGGGGCAGTTGGTTTTCAATTACATCTTCTACCTGCCCCTCATTTTGGCTATCCTATTCTTAATCTCATTTTATCTGAAACATGTCGTTTCCCGTATTATTCAAGTCTTTGCCTTTGGTTGTGTCGGGATCCTAATGACAATCGTAAATGAGCCCGGTGCTTTAAATGGCCCAGTTTTTTTCATTTATGGAGTAATCCTTGGCTTTCAGTACGGTTTTTTTAGAAAATGGCTAAAAGCAAAACTTATCATTTCCCTGGGACTTTTTGGTTTAATAACAATCCTGGCCGCCAACTTCAAGCAAGACTTCGGCTTCCCCTTCGGCGTACCGACGGCCATCATGACGGTTGCCCTGATTTACCTCTTCTGGGTCGTGTTTGCCGATGAAATCAAACAGTTAGTCCGGGAAACCCACGCGCTGCAGGAAGAAATTGATAGAGAGCGGGCTTTTGTCGAACTGGGGCGAAACCTGCTGGGGGTGGTTCATAATTTAAAATCCCGGCTCATGGCGTTAAGCGGCTTCATGGAGCTGGTTGAGGAGGAAGGTGATAAAAAGATGGTAGAGTATGCCTCAATGCAGCGCAAAGCCTATCATCAGATTGTGGAAATGGTCGAAAACCTTATGTTCGTCGCCACCTCCTATCAGAATGTTAATCCCCAGCCGGTCTCCCTCAATAAAATTGTCAAAGGAATAATAGAAATATTTAACGCCAACCTGGATTTTAAACAAACTGTGATTGTGAAGGTCGAACTCGACAGCGGCAACGATACCATCATGGCTGCACCACAGGAGCTTCTGCGGCTCCTGGAAAATCTGGTTAACAATTCCTACGAGTCCATGACGACTGCGAATCAGAACGAGATAAAAATTCTCAGTGCGCAAGAAGATGACCGCCTCAAGCTCAGCCTCTCGGATAACGGCCGCGGTATTCCTTTCTGTGACCAATGCCGGCATCATAATTGCCTTAACTGCCGGGAATTCAGATTAGGCCGAACCTCAAAAAAAGGCGGCCACGGGATCGGCATGATCGAAGTCCTGGCCTACGTCAAAAGCCTGAAGGGCAACATCCGGGTTGACAGCAAAATTGATGTGGGTACCACCGTTACAATCTGGTTTCCTTCCATTCCTAAACCGATCACCATTGAAGGATAACTTCAATTCGTCCTCGCTGCGGCCGGCCTGTTGCCTCATCAAAAAATCTAACCCCAATTACCACCACTTTCATTTAACAAAGTCCATTACCCAGCGCGGATTCCATCCGCAGCCTGATTACATGGGCAAACTGAAACTCTTACTAGGTTCGCGCTGGACTTCATTATATTTTTGCGCAGTATGCTGTTCCTTGATACGAAAAGGAAGCAGGAGGAAGAGTCTCATCTGCAGGGATTCATTCTCGAAGTTGAGTCCCGAGTGAAAGCGCGCCCGGATACCCGGTATGGTTTTCTTAAAAGCTTTCTGGACGACGCTTTTCCCGGCTGGGAGCATTACTTCAAGATCGCACACCAAAGCGGTGTCTATCGGGTCGTGAAACAGAACCACGCCATCGAGGCGGCGGTTCGGCGATTCGGCACGCTGATTCTTTTGAGCAATAGCCGGATCGACGGTGAAGGCGCCCTCGCATTTTATCGGAAGAAGGATGGAGTGGAAAAGTTCTTCGACTCCATGAAGAACGGTCTTGATCGGAAGCGGCTTCGCATTCATGGCAGAAAAGTCTTGGAGGGATTACTCTTCATCGATTTT
>JBFMGN010000189.1:0-6390 GCA_040752435.1 Spirochaetota bacterium | reverse complement strand
TCGTGCAGGGCTTCGTCTATCTCAAAGTCGTTTGCCGGCATTTCTTTCCTGGTCCTCCGGTAGAGGATTACAGCCTCCGCCCCGGCCCGGATTGCAGATCTGGCGACATCAATGGCTGTATTCCCGCCGCCGACGATGATAACCTTCTGACCGATATCCGGTGGACTGCCCGAGGCAAGGGCGGAAAGATATTCGATGCCCGGGTACACGCCGGGCAGGTCTTCTCCTTTTATACGCATTGGTGAAGCCCCCTGGGCGCCTATGGCCAGTATCAGGCAATCAAATTCTTTTTCCAGTTCTTTGGCCGTTACATCTTTTCCGACGGAGGTATTATATCTAACCGTTACTCCGATTTTCTCTATCGCCCCAAGCTCGTGCATAAGGACATGCTCCGGCAGCCTGTAAAAGGGGATCCCGTAGCGGAGCATCCCCCCCGATTGGCTTTTGGCCTCGAAAACGGTCACTGAATGGCCGTGCAGGCGAAGAAAATAGGCGGCCGTCATTCCGGCCGGACCTGCCCCTACTACCGCGATCTTCTTGCCGGTATCTTTTTCCGGCTGCGGCAGAACTGGTCCGCCTTTAAGGGAGATTTCAGTATCCGAAATATGGCGTTTCATAAAACAGATAGACAGGGGTTCGTCCACCCGGGTGCGCCTGCAAACCGTCTCACACGGCCTGGGGCAGATTCGGCCGAGAATTCCAGGCACCGGAGCTTTTTCCCGTATAAGCAAGGCCGCCTCTGCTTCTCTGCCCTGTGCGGTAAGCTCCATAAAGCCCTTTATATCGATAGATGCCGGGCAGGCATCTTCACACGGGGGAATACAGTCCCCGTAGTGATCCGAAAGCAGGAGGTTCAGGCACATTCTTCTGCTTTTAAGAATCTCATCGGATTCAACGGTCACGGACATACCGTCGTTCACTTTAGTGGCGCAGGAGGGTACAAGGTTCCCCTTTCCGCCGTCTATTTTAACGGCACAGATAAAGCAGCTTGTAAACGGTTTCAAGTTTTCGCTGTGGCAGAAAGTCGGGATGTCATAGCCGGCCCGGATTGCAGCCTGGAGAATTGTGGAACCCGATTCCACCTGCACTTCTTGGTCATTTATTTTTATCGTAACTATGGCCATCTCAATGAACCTCAATAGCATCGAAATTGCAAGTCTCAATACAGATTCTGCACCGTGTGCACTTGGCCGCATCTATAGCATGCACTTTTTTCCGCTCTCCGCTTATAGCGGCTGCGGGGCAGACCCTGGAACAGGCGGTGCAGCCGTTACATTTTTCCGGAATTATTATTATGTCAATCAGGGATTTACATACGCCTGCCGGGCATCGCTTGTCTTTAATATGGGCTTCGTATTCATCCATGAAGTATTTCAATGTGGTAAGAACGGGATTCGGCGCAAGCTGGCCAAGGCCGCATAACGATGTTTTTTGAACATGGAGGGCAAGGTCCGCCAGAATTTCCAGATCCTTTTCCTCGCCTTCCCCTGCGGTAATGCGAGTCAATATTTCCAGCATTCGTTTCGTTCCGATTCTGCAGAAAGTGCATTTACCGCAGGACTCGCTTTGGGTGAAGGCAAGAAAATACCTGGCGACATCGACCATACAAGTAGTATCATCCATCACCACCAGACCACCGGAACCCATAATTGCACCCGTCGCGCTTATGGAGTCATAGTCAATGGGAGTATCAAACAAGCGCGTGGGTATACATCCCCCTGCCGGACCTCCAATCTGGACGGCTTTGATCGGTCTTCCCGTGTAGGTTCCTCCGCCGATCTCTTCAACGATCTCCCGTATTGTCAAGCCCATCGGCACTTCGATAAGGCCGCCGCGTTTTATCTTGCCGGCCAGGGCGAAGACTTTTGTGCCGAAACTTTTACCGTAGGAGTATTTGTTAAAAGACTCAGGTCCTTCAAGGATGATCCGGGGTACATTGGCATAGGTTTCAACATTGTTTATGTTGGTGGGATAGCCTTTTATCCCTGTTTCGGCCGGGAAAGGGGGACGCAGCCGCGGCATTCCACGCTTGCCCTCGATGGATGCCATTAACGCCGTTTCTTCTCCGCATACAAAAGCCCCGGCGCCCTCTTTCACCTGGAGGTAAAAACAGAAGTCTGAGCCAAGGATATTCCGGCCGACTAAATTGTGTGACTCGGCATCCCGCAGGGCCTTGTTAATGCGTTTAATCGCCAGGGGATATTCAGCCCGACAGTAAATGTACCCGTATTCCGCGCCGGTAGCAAAAGCGGCGATCAGCATGCCCTCAATTACAGAATGAGGGTCGCCTTCCAGCACGGAACGGTCCATGAAAGCGCCGGGATCACCTTCATCGCCATTGCAGACGAGGTACTTCCGCTCGCTTTGCGCCTTGGATAGAAAGCGCCATTTCTGTCCGGTCAGGAATCCCGCGCCCCCCCGGCCGCGAAGCCCGGCCTCCATTACTATTTTGATTATTTCTTCCGGTTTTAATGATGTAACCGTTTTTTTAAAGGCCCTGTATCCGCCGCAGGCAATATAGTCGTCGATATCTTCCGGATCAATCAGGCCGCAATTCTTCAAGACAATCTTTACCTGGCGTTCAAGGTATTTTTTATCATCTTCGGATTCGGTAAGACGTTTTTCATCGGGGGTTTCTCCCCGTTTAAGAGCATCCAGGAGTCTGCCTGCAAAAACTTCGTCCACGTAACCATAGTGGAATCTTTTTCCATTTTGTATGACTTCTACGATAGGTTCGGCATAACACATGCCGACACAGGATGTTATCCCAAGTGTTATAGGAGCAGCCGGCGGTCCTTTTTGCTGCAGCAGGCCTGCAATATGATCATACACAGCCTGGGCACCGGCGGCTATTCCGCATGAGCCCAGACCGACCATGATTTTTATATTATTCATTAGAATAACCCTTTAAAATTTTACGTATTTTTGCAGCCGTTACTTTTCCGAATATTTTGTCTCCAAGCATAACCACCGGTGACAAAGAGCAGCAGCCCAGGCAGGCCACGGACTCCAGGGTGAACAACCTGTCCCGGGTGGTTTCCCCTTCGTCTACTTTAAGTTCTTCACTGATCGCGGAAAAAAGAATATCCGAACCGGCGACATGGCAGGCGGTTCCCTTACATACCCGTATAAGGTATCGTCCCTGAGGAACAAACCGGAACTGGGCATAGAAAGTCGCAACACCATACATATCCGAAACAGGTACGCCGATTTCCCCAGCCACTGTTTCCAGCAATTCTTCTGGAAGATAGCCATGGCGTTTCTGGATCTCCTGGAGCAGCGGAATAACTTTTTCAGGCTCTCCGCCGATGGATTGAATGATATCGCGCACATCATTTTGGATTGATTCAAGCCAGGTTTCGCATGACACGACTTAAACTCCTTATCGGTTCGAATATGGGAAAAGATAGCAGATTCCCAGGCAATAATAAAGGGGGGGTGGGACAGCAATTCTCAATTTGGCACGCCATGCAATAACAAATAAGGCGGAAATTCACGTACCTCACTCTAGCGGTGGAAACCGATGCCGTTCGGTACGTGCTTTCCGCCTTTTCTGCTTGGTTTAATGTGCCCAAATTTGTATTGCTAACTGGAGCGTAAGCAAAAAATGAAGAACTACGAGCTCACGCTCGTAGTATCTTCGTTCCGCATGGTACGGCCTTCGGCCGATTGTCGTATCGCCTTATCTATAGGCTAACGCCTATAGTATGCGGCGATGGACGGAATCAAAGATCTTTAAGAGCCGTTTTTTTCAGCATGCCAAATTGAGAATTGCTGATTCGTGAAAATCAGGTTGACAAATTATTTGATATATGATCAAATATTAAATATCCAAGTATGGATTCCATTTACTTGGCGGGAGGTATCTTTTACCCGCAGGTTAAGGAGGAGTTTTATGAGCGACGAGTTAAAGAAACTGAAAGAGCAGGTGCAGGCAGGTGAGATAGATCAAGTGAAGGATCTAATAACCAAAGCCCTCGATCGGGGTACGGCTCCGATGGAGATCATCGAAAAAGCCTTTCGACCGGCAATGGAAGAAGTGGGCAAAAAGTTCGAATCTTTAGAGATCTTTCTGCCTGAGATGATTATGGCGGCCGATGCTATGTCGGCCGGTGTCGAAGTTCTGAAGCCGCATATGGCTGATGAAGAGGGGAAATCATCAGTCGGACGAATAGTTCTCGGAACGGTAAATGGCGATGTTCATCGAATTGGAAAGGATATTGTCCGCATTATGCTTAATGGAGCCGGATTCGGTGTCACGGATGTCGGTCATGATGTCCCGGACGATACATTTGTAGAAAAAGTAAGAGAACTCAAGCCGAACATTTTGGCGATGTCCGCTTTGATGACTACAACCATGCAGAATATGCCCAGAGTGATACAGGCGCTGGAAGCGGAAGGTCTCCGCAACAGAGTAAAGGTAATTGTGGGTGGGGCGCCTGTACTGCCTGAATGGGCTAAGGAGATAGGGGCCGATGGATACGGGGAAAACGCAGTCCAGGCGGTGACTATATCCAGACAATTAATCGGCGGAAAATAACAAGGAAAGGAGAAAACTATGATTGATTTCTATGAAGTAATAAAACGTTCCGAGAATGGAGAAAAGATAGCCGAAGAGGAGTTCAATCGACGCGTAAGCAGAACATCAGCCGAAGTAATTAAAAAATACAATATCAAATACATTACCGAAGAAGTAATTACTTCGGATGACAACCTGGCTGATCGACTTTTTGAGGCCGCGGTGGATTTCTTTTTACAGGTCGGGGTATATTGTACGGATACCGGCCGGGTGATTAAGTTTAACAAAAAGGAACTTTTTGATTCCCTGGATTCAGCGGTGGACCAGATTATATGGGGAGAAGGTCGTGATCAAAGAATTCAGCGCAGCCGGAAGGTAGAGGATGCGCGCCCGCCTTTTTGCAATTTTACCCTCGTGGGTACTCCTTACTCGGAAGAAACCTTTCTACAGGCTGCGATGAGCGCGGCGAAAGAACCTCTGGCTGATTGTTTCTCGGCGGGATCTCTATTCCACACCCTCGGTGGAATTGAAGTGCGATCAGGTTCCCCCATGGAGGTGGAAGCCGCAATTTGGGATATTGGCAAGCGACGGGAGGCAGCCCGCCGGGTTGGTTGCCCGGGAAAAGGCATGTACACCATGGTCTCCGCCGCGGAACATGCGGATGCGATGATTGCGGCTGCCAGGCCTGAGTTCGGCGCCTTGCCGAGGGATGGTGTCCTCTGCGGGGCAATTGCCGAAATGAAGGTCGACTATGACCGGATGAAAAAGGTACCCTTCCTGCTTAGAACCACATATACGATCGGCGGGCTCTACGGTCCTCTTATGGGTGGCTATGCAGGTGGACCGGAGGGAACCAGTATGGTTCTCGTGGCGCACCACTTTTTAGGGCGGCTGGTTTTTCAAACGGAATATTCCTGCTGCTTCCCAATTGAAATTCATGAGACCTGCAATACGACCCGAAGAATGCTTTGGTTGGTAAGCACGGCCCACCAGGCGCTGGCGCGCAATACCCATCTTCTCCGTTTCTCCAATACCTTTATTGCGGCTGGTCCCTGTACCGATATCGCCTGCTATGAATTGATCAGCTTTGGCATTACCTCGGCCGTGGCCGGTGCAGATTTATCACCCGCCGCGGTTGCACGGAACAGGCATCCGGAAAGATGCACCGGGATGGAGGGACGCATTTGCAGCGAAGCAGCCCACGCTGCCGCCCGGATGGGGATGACCCGGAAAGAGGCCAATGGAATTGTGAAAAAGATCCTTTCTAAGTACGAAAATAAAATCTCACAGGCGCCGCTGGGGAAAACAATCAGTGATTGCTATGATATGACTAGAGTGGTACCAAATCAGGAGTATCTTGACCTTTATGAACAGATCAAGAAAGAAGTGATCGGGCTGGGGTTACAATATCCCTCTTTTGATAGGTGAGATCCTCTACGGAAACGAGAGGTTTCGCACAGAGAACACAGAGGGGGAAATTAGCCGCGGAATCACGCGGAATGATACGGAAGGTTGCAACCATTAATATTTTTTCCGTCCCCTTCGAGGATAAACGTATTTCCGCGGGTTCCGTGGCTACCCAATATGCTGACCCGAACTTCTCGCCCTCGAAGGGGGCTTATATTTTGAAAGAACTTCACTATAAGCATCATAATCCAGGCAGGAGCAGCGCTGCAGGTTGCCTTAATCCTTAATGTGCTCCTTAATCTCTGTGGACTCTAAAGTGAAATTTCTTAGGGCGATAAGGGGGGGTAGCCCCCCAGCAATTCTCAATTTGGCATGCTGAAAAAAACGGCTCTTAAAGATCTTTGATTCCGTCCATCGCCGCATACTATAGGCGTTAGCCTATAGATAAGGCGATACGACAATCG
>JBFMGN010000188.1:0-6435 GCA_040752435.1 Spirochaetota bacterium | reverse complement strand
TATTGCAGTACGTCTTTTCGGGGTTAACCATAGGAAGCATCTATGCCGTCGTGGCGATCGGCTTCAACATAATTTATGCTTCAACGGGGATTATCAATTTTGCGCAGGGTGAATTTGTTATGCTGGGGGGAATGATCGCATTTTCATTCTCCCGGCATATACCGCTCCTTTTTGCAGTGATACTCGCCGTACTTATCACCGTTGTTATCGGATCAGTGGTAGAACTCGCTTTTATTAGACCGCTTTTAAGCCCGTCGGTCTTACGGATGATAATCGTAACTATCGGCCTATCGATAATCATTCGGGAAATAGCCTTGCACGTATGGGATGAAAAAATCCGCGCTCCCCGGTTTTTTACCGGGAACGAGGTAACTTCAATAAAAATATTCAATGCATTTATTTCGCCCCAGGTTCTGTGGGTTCTTGGAATTACAACCTGCATCGTGGCTGGTCTCTATATCTTTTTTACCTTCACCCTGACGGGCCAGGCGATGCGGGCCTGTTCGGCAAACCGTATCGCGGCCGGTCTCTGCGGGATTAATACCAGATGGATGGTAAATCTCTCTTTCAGCTTAAGCGCAGGGATAGGGGCCCTGGCCGGATGCGTTATCTCTCCATTGACTCAAACTCATTACGCCGTCGGTACGGAACTTGCAATTAAAGGGTTTACAGTAGCAATCCTTGGGGGACTCGGTAACAGTACGGCGGCAGTTACCGCGGGAGTTATCCTGGGACTGATAGAATCATTCAGCATCAGTATACTTCCAATGGCGTATAAGGATGTTGTCGCCATCGCTATCCTCTTGCTCGTGCTTTTCTTTAAGCCGACTGGTCTTTTCGGTTCACGCCAAACCGCACGTCTTAAGGAATTCTAGAAGGAACCATCGGATGGAAATGAAGCGCTATATTCCGGCCGGTGTCGTTGTAATAGTGGTTATCATTATTCAACTCATTACGAGCGCGCTTAAAGTGAATTATTATCTTACCCAGCTTACCATGTCGGCGTATTACACCCTGCTGGCCCTCGGCCTGTGTATGTTGATGGGCTATGCCGGGCAGATATCACTGGGGCAGGCGGGATTTTTTGCCATAGGGGGATACACAACTGCGGTATTAACAACCATCAATCTTGCCACTTTCCATAACTCAGTTTTTATAGACTTTCTTAATACAACCGGAATTCTTTTGCATGGGAAAAATCCATACGGTGATGAAGTCCTCTACTTTTCGCCCTGGCTTTCGTGTACAGCCGCGGTTTGTATTTCCATTATTGCGGCCGTCTTAATAGGAATCCCTGTCTTAAAACTGAAAGGGCATTACCTTGCCATGGCAACCCTGGGCTTCGGAACAATAATCTTTCGCATTGCCCTGGGTACAAGGATTTTTGGAGAAGCTGATGGAATAACCAATATTCCTGCTTTTACTCTCTTTCAAGGATTGTCGGTGAGCGGTGATTTTTCTGAACGGATTAAGAATTACTATATTGCCTGGAGTCTGGTTACTCTGGGCCTGATTATCCTCATCAACCTGATCAACTCACGGAGCGGCAGAGCCCTCCGGTATATCCATGGAAGTGAGGAAGCGGCCGAAGCAATGGGGGTGGACACCGGACGCTATAAACTGAATGTATTTATCCTAAGTGCCGTCTATGCCTCCACAGCCGGAATTTTCCTTACCCATTATAATGGAGGCATAGGCCCATCGGAAGCAAGTATTATGAAGTCCGTGCGGTACGTTGCAATCGTCGCAGTCGGGGGAATGGATAATCTTTGGGGTACCCTCATCATGAGTGTAATCCTGAATTTTTTATCCCTCCGGGGTGTTTTTAGAACTTTTGATGATGCTGTCTTCGCGATCATTCTCATTGTGATAATGCTCTTTGCTCCGAGGGGTCTTTTAAAAATCGGAATAATCCGGAAGAGGCTGAAGCCCATAAAATGAAACTGTTGGAAACTATGTCACTTTAAAGCGAAGTTATATGCCCCTGCTTGAAGCAAAAAAATTAAATAAGTATTTCGGTGGATTACACGCGGTCAACAACGTGAACTTCGGCGTGGAGGCTGGAGTGATTAAGGCCGTAATCGGTCCCAATGGAGCAGGCAAGACCACCCTCTTTAACCTGATTACCGGGAATATTCCTCCCACATCCGGAACTGTTTTCTTCGAAGGACGCGATATAACCGGAGCCAAACCTTACCGGGTTGCACAGAGAGGAATTTTAAGAACATTTCAAAACTTGAAACTTGCCGGTCATATGACCGTCAAGGAAAATGTAATGATCGGCCGGCAAACTAAAAGTAAAGCCGGTTTTATTTCGAGTATGCTGAATCTGCCAGTTGCATGGAAAGAAGAAAAAGAGATCCGGGAAAAATCTTTTCAGATGCTTGAACTTTTGTCGATTGCCGACTTATCGGAGCATGAAGCCGCAACCCTCCCTTTCGGTAAACAGAGAGCCGTTGAATTCGCACGCGCCCTGGCGGCCGAACCCAAGCTGCTGCTTCTGGATGAACCTGCATCGGGATTGAATATTTATGAAACTACAGAATTGGCGAAGCTTATTCTAAAAATCAGGGATAGAGGAATAACAATACTACTCGTAGAACACGACATGTCCCTTGTCATGGATATTTCCGACGAAATAGTCGTACTTAACTTCGGGGAAAAAATGGCCGAAGGCAGACCGGAAGAAATAAGAAAAAATAAGGATGTAATTAAAATTTACCTGGGTGAAACGGATGATCAAAATCAGAAATCTTGAAGCCGGTTATGGAGAACTCCGTGTGCTTAAGGGAATTTCCATGCATGTGAATCCAGGGGAGATTGTTATTATTATCGGAGCTAACGGAGCAGGGAAGACCACTTTGCTTAACACGATCGCTGGAATTGTTAAGCCGATGAGTGGAAGCTTACTATACCGGAATGCGGATATAGCGCTCTTGAGTCCTGAAAAAATTGTAGAAAGAGGCTGTTCCCTCGTTCCCGAAGGCAGGCAGATATTTTCCACCTTAAGCGTCCGGGAAAACCTTGTCCTGGGTGGATACACCCTCTTTAAAAAGAAGAAAAAAAACGAGGTGCTTAAGCAACTGGCCGAAATCTATTCCCTCTTCCCGGTTCTTAAAGAACGTACAAATCAGCCGGCCGGCACTTTATCCGGCGGGGAACAGCAAATGCTGGCAATCGGCAGAGCCCTCATGGCGCAGCCCCGGTTTATCATGATGGACGAACCCTCCATGGGACTCGCGCCCCGCATTGTTCAGGAAATATTCAGAATAATAAAAGAATTAAAACAAAAAGGTATAACGGTCCTGCTCGTTGAACAAAACGCCAAAGCGGCCTTACAAATAGCGGATAGAGGGTATGTTATGGAGACGGGCAACCTGCTCCTTGAGGGTACGGTGGACGAATTACTGGACAATAAAGATGTTCAAAGAGCCTACTTGGGAAAAGAATACAAAAAGATTGATGAATAATAATCACATCCATTACGGAGATGAAAATGATGTACAATACTGAATACGAGGCCATGCATAGGGAAGATCTTGAACAGCTTCAGATAGAACGCCTCCAGGCCGCCTTGAACCGGGTATACAGGAGTGTCGCATTCTACAAAAACAGCTTCGATGTACACAAGATAAACATTGAGAAGTTCAAAAGCCTTAACGACATTAAAAATCTCCCTTTTACCACAAAAGAAGATTTACGGAAAAGCTACCCCTACAATATGTTCGCGGTTCCCCTGCGCGACATTGTCCGGATTCATTCCACTTCGGGAACAACGGGGAAATCCATCGTCGTAGGATACACCAGGAACGATATCAACAATTGGACATCCTTAATGGCGCGGGTGTTAACCGCGGCCGGAATTACGGAACATGACTTTATACAGATCGCATTCAACTACAGCCTTTTTACCGGGGGGTTCGGGTTTCACTATGGTGCAGAAAAACTCGGCGCCTCGGTAATACCGTCGTCTAATGCAAACGTTGCAAGACAAATTGATATAATGAAGGATTACAAAACAACAACCCTGGTCAGTACACCGGGGTTTGCACTTCATATTGCGGCTGTTTTAAAAGAAAAGAATATTCATCCGGAAGAACTCTCTCTTAAAACAGGATTGTTTGGAGCTGAACCCTGGAGCCAGAAAATGCGGAGCCAGATCGAGGAAAGCCTGCATATAAAGGCGTACGATAATTACGGCCTTACCGAGATAATGGGTCCGGGGGTCGCATTCGAATGCAGCGAACAGAACGGTCTCCATGTGAACGAAGATCATTTCATAGTTGAAATTGTCGATCCGAATACCCTGGAACCCCTTCCCCCGGGTGAAAAAGGAGAAATCGCTTTCACAACGATTACAAAACAAGGTTTTCCCTTAATTCGTTATCGCACCGGTGATATTTCTTCTCTGGTCGAAGAACCATGCCCCTGTGGAAGAACCCTGGTAAGGATGAATCGTATTACAGGCCGGACTGATGATATGATAATCGTTGAGGGTACCAATGTATTTCCCTCCCAGATTGAAGAAGTACTGCTCCAGGTGGAAGGCATTGAACCTCACTACCAGATAATTCTCCGAAGGGAAAGCGGCGTAGACGTTATGGAAATTAAGGTTGAAGTTTCCGAAGACATTCCGGTTTTGGATGAGGTGAAAAGACTCGAGGATTTCAGAAGTACAATTCAGAACCATCTCTTCAATTCTTTGGGGATTCAGCCCATCGTAACACTGGCCGAACCGAAAACATTGAGCAGGTCCACAGGCGGGAAATTGGAACGTGTAATCGACAACCGGGAAATATAGCTATATTTTCCTGAAAGCGCGTTCAAATCCAGGCAGGGCTGCTTCTATCACCCTGTCCTCCACGCAGAAGGCAATCCGGAAATAACCGGGTAACCCGAAGCCTCTCCCCGGAACGGTCAGTATCAGTTCTTTCCGCAGCAGCTCCACAATCTCAAGGTCATTGCCGCCAGGGGCTCTCGGAAAGAGATAGAAAGTACCCTGAGGTTTGTTAAATTCGTATCCGATTTCAGCCAGACCTTCACAAAGAATGTCCCGTTTTTTCTTGTACTCGGTAACATCCACACTCACTCCCTGCAGGCGGGCTACCACCCGCTGCATCAAAGCGGGTGCATTTACATACCCTAAAATCCTATTGCACAGGATAAACCCATCAATAAGGTTCTGCCCATCCTCGGCCTCGGGATGGATTGCAAGCCACCCGATTCTTTCGCCGGGAATCGAAAGATCCTTTGAGTAGGAGGTGAAGATAATGCTGTTTTTATAAAACGAGAGTACGCTTGGTACTTCAGTCCCGTCGTATACGATTTTCCTGTATGGTTCATCACTTAAAAGATACACTGACCGGCGGGTTTCCCGGCTTTTGCGGGCCAGCATCTTACCAAGCTCCCGGAGCGTTGATGCGGGATACACTCTGCCAGAAGGATTGTTGGGTGAATTGATGATGACGGCTGCAGTCTGCGCGTTTATCTGTGACTCGATTGCATCGATATCAAGGTCGAAATCCTCTCTACTATTTACCGGTTCCAGTTTGCCGCCATGATTGTCGACATAGAAATTGTATTCCATAAAATAGGGAGAACTTACCAATACCTTATCACCCGGGTTAAGGATTGTTTTCAGGGCTACATTCATCGCACCTCCCGCTCCGCAGGTCATAATTACGTTACTACCCGTAAGCTTTACCTTCTGTTCCTTTGATATATAGGCAGCCACCTCCTCACGCACATCGGGATAACCGGCATTGGGCATGTATCCATGTTTGCCTTTTGATTTTTCTGCAAGAATCGCTGCCGCTGTTTTCGTAAACGCTGAGGGAGGTTCAATATTCGGATTACCCAAACTGAAATCGAATACCTTATCCTCGCCGTGTTCCGCTTTAAGCCTGGCTCCGCTTTCAAACATTTTCCGTATCCAGGATGAGCGTGTAATCATTTCGGCGACGTTTTTTGAAACAGCCATGGTTTCCTCCGGGTATACTTTATAACACGTGGTAAAGCTAAAGAGCAAGAGAAAGCTCTGTACAATGGCTTTCCGTTGATAATTACAACTCCATGATAGATCACTCTTTTATCTTGCTTGATTTTTCAAACGCAGGACAATGCCGGCCGGTAGAATGGAATACCTCAATACTCGGCAGTTGCCTCGATTTAACCCCGAAGACCTTACACCCCCGCGGAAAGTTCGGATCCCAGGATACGAAGAAATAGAGGCACTTCAGGCAGTCCGGCGCTTTGGCCGGAGTTAGGCCATCTATATTCAGCCCTAAAAAATATTTTTTATCCATCTCTACCGTACATACCGTGTTCTCTGAAAGCACCAATACAGGCGTGGTAATTTTCCTCGGACATTCCGATGGAATGGTATTCTTCGACATAGCCTATAAAACCGCCGTTATAGCCCCCCAGGTTATCGAT
>JBFMGN010000187.1:0-6467 GCA_040752435.1 Spirochaetota bacterium | reverse complement strand
GATGAATAATATTTTTTTCTATAAACAGGAAGAAAGATGGCGGGAAATCCTTAATAATTTTCTCGCCGGTTTGAAAAAGAATGCAATTATCATTACTAATGAAACCGGGTTCGGGACTATTCCCATGGATGAGGTAACCCGCAGATACAACCAGTACCTCGGTCTCGCCAATACTATAATCGCCGGATCAATGGACGAGGTGTATGTGATGATTTCGGGTATTCCCCTGAAAATCAAATAGCGGTACTTGAGCGTGTATATCTCAGCCCCTTCATATGTCATACCGGGTACGTATTTGGAAAACGTCAGATTCATTTCCGGAATCAGGGAAATTGAGAATGTGGAATTGTTTTTCTTCGTCTTCGATGCTGAAACTGAAAACTTATTGCTCAAGGAAATAGATTCTATCCTTAGCTTTAATGACCGGTTTGGTTTTACCGTTCATCTGCCCGATATAATAGAGTCGAAGCATGAAAAACTCATCGAACTAACCCGCGATTTTACCAGGCATTATGTAATCCATCCGCCTGCCGGTGATATTGATACTTTTTTGTTTTTACTGGATGATTGGATTTCAAGGTACGGTGAAAGATTTTTATTGGAGAATCTGGCAGAGAGGGAATGGGAGTTACTGATTCGGAAAAGGGATAGATTAAAACTGTGCTTTGACACGGGGCATTTGCTCTTGAATAACGGAAACCCCGGATTTTTCATGAAACGATATGCCGGCCGAATTGAAGAAATTCATCTGCATGGAGTCAGGGACGGCTGGGACCATCAATCCTTCCGATGGGATGAAAGCTGGTTTCAGGAATTGTCGGCGTCGCTTGAGGGGTTTGCCGGGGTAGTTAATCTTGAAGTTTTCAGATACGAACAGTTGCAAGAAATAATAGATAGTTTACAGCATAACGGTTTAATTATAAAATATTAATATGGGTAAAATACGAAACAAATTGTTAACGGCCTTTTCTCTATTAAGCCGAATAAAGGTTGGGATTCCCTTCGACCCGGATTTCAGTTTTGTTGGATTTTTACTTCCCGTTGTCGGTCTTTTTATTCTTTTGGTAAACCTTGGTCTTTACTATCTGGGGGGTGAAATAATCCCGGATATTCTGCTCTTAACCATATTAATCCTTGCAGTTCAGTATTTTCTTTTCAACATTTTTCATTTTGACGGTCTCCTGGACAGCTCCGATGCTCTCTTCTGTTTTGCCGATAAAGAAAAGAGGCTTGCAATCCTGCGGGATGCCGGTATCGGTTCCTTCGCTTTTTTTTGCGGTGCTGTATACCTGGTATTAAAAATTTACCTGATGTACAGGAGTATATCGATTCTGAATTTTTTTATTGCCAGGCCCTCCCGGTTGGGATTTGATATATTATTTTTTGCATATCCTGTCTCGGGTAGAATTGCCGCAGCCCTCATACCTTGCGTTTTAAAACCGGCCAGGACATCAGGGTTAGGGTTTCTACTCGCCGATTATAAAAAAACCGCCGCTTTGGGAGGGATAGCCTTAGGTATCCTCGCAGTTGCCATGCCCGCCGTGCTGCTGGGTATCCTTTTTAACACGCATGCGTTGTTCTTTCTTATCTGTTTTTCCGGTGCCCTGGCAGCATTTTTTTTTGTGTCTGGCTTATTTAAAGCCAAAATAGGGGGATTTACCGGCGATACCCAGGGTTTTGCCGTGGAACTGGGTGAACTTCTGCACATGTTGATTTTTTATCTCTTACTGATTTATGGAGCCGGAGGAAAACTTGGCGTATAAGCACGGCGGCAATATCAGGGAGCTGTCCCGGCTTTCGGGCTTTCCCCCAGACAAACTCCTCGATTTCAGCGCCAGCATCAATCCCCTGGGTCCGCCTGACTGGTTACGGCCGCTTTTAAGCCGGCAGGTCGAAAATCTGGTGCATTACCCGGATATCGATGCCCGGGAACTTATCAAAACCATTGCCGACCATTTTTCCGTTGCAGAGGAACGTGTGGTTGTTGGAAACGGTTCCACTGAGCTTATCTACACTCTTCCCCGTGCATTTAACCTTGAAAGGGTGGTGATACCGGTTCCCGCTTACCTTGACTATACGGCCGCCTCCCGGGCAGCCGGCCTGCCCATTGACTCAATTCCTCTGGTTGAAGAAAAGAACTTCATGCTCGATTTTGATTATCTGGATAGCTATCTTGGGGAAAGCAGCGGGTATACTCTCGTTTTCCTGGGGCAGCCTAATAATCCTACCGGTCTTCTGTTTGATCGGGCAAGGTTTATCCGGTGCGCACAGAAGCATGAAAAAGCACTGTTCTGCGTGGATGAGGCCTTTGCCGATTTTGTTCCGGGTTATGTATCCCTCGCCTCGGAACAGCTTAAAAATGTAGTCGTGGTGCGGTCTTTCACAAAATTCTACGCCATTCCCGGCTTGCGGCTTGGCGCCTCTATGGCAGAACCGGATACAGTCCAGGCTGTTCGAAATATTCTTCCCGGCTGGTCTGTTAATACCTTTGCCCAGGCGGTAGGAGCGCGGGCGTTGAAAGACCGGGAGTATGCCGAAAAAACCCGGGAATGTATTAAAAGTGAGCGGGAGCGCCTGTCGGAACAACTGGCCTCGATGGAGGCTTTTCAGGTGTTTGAGTCTGTCGCCAATTATCTATTGATAAAAATCAGGAGAAAAGATGTCTCGGCGACGACTCTGTTCGAGTTTCTTATACGGCGTGGAATCGCGATCAGAAAATGCAGCACCTTTGACGGCCTCAACGATAGATTTTTCCGGATAGCCGTCAGAAGGGAAGAAGAAAACCGGAAACTTGTCCAGGAGATAGCCGGCTTTCTCAGCTTAAGATCAGGCTTAAGCAAACAGTTCCATACAGGGAAACCGGATCATCGGCGCAGCCGAACACCCGCCCTCATGTTTCAAGGGACCTCTTCCAATGTCGGAAAAAGTATAATGACTTCTGCTTTCTGCCGAATACTGCTGCAGGATGGCTACCATGTAGCGCCTTTTAAAGCCCAAAATATGTCAAACAACTCTTTCGTCACTTCCCTCGGAGGCGAAATGGGCAGGGCTCAGGTTGTCCAGGCGCAGGCTTGCAGAATTGAAGCGGATGAAAGGATGAATCCCGTACTGTTAAAACCAAGTTCCGACACTGGCTCCCAGGTTATCCTTAAAGGAAAAGCGGTTAAATCGATGACGGCCGGCGAGTATTACGCGTATAAAGCGACGATTCTTAAGACGGTGCGGGAATGCTATGATGAGCTTGCCCATAACTACGAGGTTATTATTCTTGAAGGCGCGGGCAGCCCGGGGGAAGTGAATTTGAAACAGCATGATCTTGTAAATATGGCTATGGCGGAATACGCCGGTGCGCCCGTTATCATTGTTGGTGATATTGACAGGGGAGGTGTATTCGCTTCTTTCGTGGGAACCATGGAGGTTCTTTCAGAACCGGAACGAAGACTGGTGGCGGGTTTCCTGGTAAATAAGTTCCGCGGAGATCCCCGGTTGTTGGAATACGCCCTTACCTACACGCAGGCGCACACCGGCAAACCGGTCCTGGGGGTTGTGCCGTTTATACCTGCCTTGGCGCTCCCCGAAGAAGATTCCGTCGGCTTCAAAGAGCAGCTCTACCCCGAAAAAATATTTTCTTCTAAAGAGCGAGTATCCATTATTATTATCGACCTCCCCCATATTTCGAATTTTACCGATTTCGATGCCCTGAAAATGGAAGGTGATGTGGAGTTAAAGGTAGTCCGGACTTCAAAGGATTTTACGGCCATAGCCTGTCCACCGGACGCTATCGTAATTCCCGGGAGCAAGAATGTAATTTCAGATTTGAAAGTCTTGCAAACCAACGGTCTGGCGGAAGAAATAAGCAAGCATGCCCGTTCGGGGAAAACCGTCATAATCGGAATATGCGGCGGATTCCAAATGCTGGGACAGGCAATAAAGGATCCCAACCAGATTGAATCGATGGACGGCTTAATGCAGGGGTTAAAACTTTTGGATATGGAAACGGTGTTTGAAAGGAAAAAGTTGCTGAAACGCGTGGAAGCCCGGCATCTGCCCTCCGGGTTAAAGGTATACGGGTATGAAATCCATCACGGGCAGATCGCCAAGGGGAAGGCTGCCCCATGCCTAGTCGGAATTGATGGCGAAGTTGTCGGAGTCTCATCCCCGAACGGCCTGGTGTGGGGTACATACCTGCATGGGGTTTTTGATGCAGATGGTTTCAGGCGATGGTTTATCGATTTCTTACGGCAGAGGAAAAGTCTTAAGCCCATAGGCGGCATCACCGCAGTGTACGATCTAGAATCGGAGTTTAACAGGCTGGCGGAAGAAGTGCGCCGGAGCGTTGATATGGCACAAATATATAGTCTCATGGGTTTGTAATTGATATTTTCATACAGCCTTCCGTTTCATTTTCAGTTATTGCTGGCCTTAGTACTCGATTCTCTAATAGGGGATCCCCAGTGGATGCCGCACCCGGTCCGGCTAGTAGGATTTTTCGCCCAAAGGTTTGAAAAAATTTCACGCATGATTTTTCGGAATCTCCATGTCGCCGGATTTTTCGCCTGGATTACGGTTGTGCTTTTGACAGCCAGTATTTCGATCTTATTCTTGAAAATCTGCGTGTTGATACATCCCGTTTTGGGGGATATTTTTTCAGTGGTATTGCTATATTACACCGTCGCTGTAAGAGATCTTGTGAAACACGGTACTAATGTTTTTAAGGCGCTCGATAAGGGGAACTTAAAGGAAGCGCGGCAACGGTTAAGCCTTATTGTCAGCCGCGATACGGCAGGGCTGGACGAGCAGGGAATTGTACGATCGGCGGTGGAGAGCATTACTGAGAATACGGTCGACGGCATTACCTCTCCCCTCTTTTTTGCTGCCCTGGGGGGGCCTGTCGGTGCCGTCCTGTACCGGGCTGTTAACACCATGGATGCCATGTTCGGGTATAAAAACGAACGGTATAGAGAATTCGGATTTATATCTGCCAGGGCGGATGATATTCTCAATTTTATTCCCGCCCGTATAACGGGGGTATTTATGTGTTTCTCCGCCTTTATTATCGGAGAAAACTTTAAGAATGCTTTCAGAATCCTCAGAAGGGATCATGCCCGGCATGCCAGTCCCAACGGCGGATATCCCGAATCTGCTGCCGCCGGCGCTCTTGGGATTCGGATCGGCGGGCCGAACAGGTATTTCGGTACAGTGATCGAAAAGCCTTTCATCGGTGATGAAATAGAAAGTATACAAAAGCTGCACATAAAGCGGGCATTAAAATTATGCATTGCAACCACCTTGCTTTTTGCAGGTTGTACGATCCTTTTTCGCACTGTTGTTTAAAGCAGCCTGGATTCTAAAAAATCTTTTAAAACCTGAAGGGTATATCCCTTTCAAAAAGTTATTTCTTTGCTTATACTTAAGTGAATGAGTATTAAGTTAATATCTGATATGGAGGCCGTGTGAGCGTGGGAATCGGACTAAAGATAACAAGCGGGATAGCCCTTGGGTTAACAGCCTTGCTTTTAATATCTGAAACCCTTTGATCCGCCTTCTCTTGTCAAAGTTGTGCAAATGCTGGTAGGTTAGAGTAATGTCGGGCGATGTCGGTGCCTTAATCGGACGGTTAAAGAAATATTTACTCGGTGATCTGGTCGGTGGCATTGAAATTCAAGAACTGTGCAATACCCTGCAAAATGACGAAGCCTTTACCAGAGAACAAAAAATCACCTTGGGTGAAATTGCCGTATATTTCGCCGATCGACTGAAAACGGGCGCCGATGAAAAGGATGCTCAGGTGGTTGACTCGTTTGTTGAAAAATTAGAGTCGCTGTTTATTGGAACCGCCTCCACCCGGCCAGTGACTCCTTCTGAGCCGGCCAACGGAGAAGAAACCGATCATGAGGTGCTTTTTTCATTTACACAGGAAGCCCTCGATCATCTTGAAAACATTGAAGAAAAGATCTTGAAGCTGGAAGGTGGAAGCGACCCTGAACTGGTTAATAATATTTTCAGGTCAATGCACACCATAAAAGGAGTCTCTTCATTTATCGGGCTTGATAAAATCAAACAGTTAAGTCATTCGCTTGAATTGGCTCTCGATGGAGTCAGAGAAGGAGCGGTATCCGTTACAACCGATGTTATTGACGTACTGCTCGAAGGCACCGGTCTCCTTAACCGGATGATCAAAGAGCTCGATGAAAAAGCGAAAGATCTGCGCGGGACAAAAGTAAAAGCAATTACACTGGCTTCCTCCGTGAATATTGAATCTGTTATGAGCGCCCTTAAATTAATTACCGAACATCCGGGTAAAAATACTGTCGGTCTTCCAATAACGCCGCCGGACCGGGATTACCTTGATGCCCAAAGAAAGGACACGTTTATTGCAAACTCACGGAACTTACTTATGGCTGCCGAATCGAAGCTTAAAGCATTTGAAACTGATACTGAGAATCAGGAATTGATCGTCGAGGCCT
>JBFMGN010000186.1:0-6478 GCA_040752435.1 Spirochaetota bacterium | reverse complement strand
CGGTTATGCGGTCAAGCACGTCGGATTTTTCCCAATGGCCTGCTTCTATATGAAAGGGTTTATTAAACCGGATAAGAAGGTTGCACAAATCCTGCACCCCGTGGATGCCATGGTTGTACAATAACTCGTTCGGGTCCTGCTTCGAGTTGTATGAAAATGCCGGGGTGGTATCGCAGATTATTACCGGAAGCCTTGATTCCGCCAGTATCCGGGCGGATTCCAGAGAGGGTGAATACGCCAGATGGAGAGTTACAACAGCGTCGGCTTTGGCTTCTTCAAAACTTTTTACCGCGGCTTTAAACTCGCCTGCCACCCGGCATATTGAAGAGGTAACGACCTGTACCTGCCTTTTTTCGAACTCCCCGGTAATGGTTTTATAAAACTCTTCAATCCGCGGACGAATATCAGGCAGTTTATCGTCGTACAGTTTAAGATATAACGGCAGCAATCCTATTTTCACCTGCTTTGACCTTTGTTTCGCTTCCATACCTGCTCCTTTGGAGACTGCAAATTAATATAGTGCTTATATTATAACAGGTTCAACTGTCTTTTTTTTATTTGATTTTAAGGCTGCGGTCTGAAGGGCATGGGATATCCGGGTTTCTTCCGGAGTAAAGCAACCGAAGGAGGGAGGTTCGTTCCCTTCAATTTCCTTGAGAAAGACTGCCCACATCTGTAATATGGCATCGGTAAAGCCGAACTCAAAAATAGAACCGGTAATTGAAGGAATAAGGGGGGTATAACCCGTATTGAGCCGTGACCACGCCTGTTCTTTGCCTTTTGCCTCAAGGTAGTAGAAACTCCTCGGATCCTCCGTGGTGAAACGGGCCGAAGCCTTCATTCCGTACACTTCCACATACCACGTGTTGGTGGAGCCCGGATCCATCCGCTTTGTCTCAAGGAACATGGGAAAGGAATCCCCCTTTTTATCGGTAACTTCGCAGGCTAATGTGGCGTTATCCCAGGTAAGACACGGCGCCGTACCTCCTCGGCCGTCAGGCCGCTCCGGCACAAGGTTTGATAGTAAGGCGTAAACTGTTTTCGGAATCCAGCCTGCCCGAAAAGGGATATGCTGGGTGTGGATGCCGAGATCTCCCATACAGCCGTATTCGCCGTTATATTCGACCATCCGTTTCCAGTTAATGGGTTTGGTTACATCCATGTCGCTGGCGTGGTTGAATCCGGCCCTGACTTCGATTATGCGCCCGAATTTTTCCTCTTTTATCCAGTTGATCAGTCTTTGGGCACCCGGGAAATAGGGAAACTCCGAACAGCAGCGGACAACCACATCCTTGTTTTTTTCCACGGCTTTCAAAATATTGGAGTTTGCCGCCTGGTCTATGCCGAAAGGCTTTTCACCCATGAAGTGCTTTTTTGCATTGATGCTATCGATGTATATTTTCTCATGGAGGTTATGGGGAACGGCGCAGTAGATCGCATCAATCTGCTTAAAAGAAATAAGGTCGTGATAATCCTGGGAAGCAATTTTAATTGAAGGAAAATTATTGAGGAACCAGGCGTGGGCCTCCTTGTTCGTATCGCATACACCGATAATTTCCGGAACAGGGCCATCGGTCAGAAGATGGCACCAGCGGGCCGCGGCGCTTCCGAACTCTTTACCCATCAACCCTAAACCGATTACGCCGAAGCGTATTTTTTTTCTGCGCATTTCCATATCTCCGTCATTCAATGGTTTTTATTGCCTCGTCCATCCTGTTAAGTAAAAAGTCTACCACTTTATAGCTCGATGTTAAAGGAAGTTTTGTCAAGGCCGACGGCGGACTGTTGGTTTTGTACGTATGGGCGCTGATATCGATGCCTTCCTCATTTAACTTTTTTACAAACTGCACAGTTGTATCTTCGGTATGGAAAAATATGGAAGAAAGGTGTCCCTGACCTTCTATTTTAGCAATAATTTTCCTGTGACGGGCTGCCAGGGCTTTTAGGGAGTTTTCATAGTAAGCACCCAGGCTTTTGATATACTCTTTGTTGGCTTCGGCATACTCCATGGTAATAAGAAATGTAAGCGAAGCAAGTTCCTCCTGCCCATTGGTTACAAGCGCGCCGAACTGATTCAGGTTATCAATGGCCGCGGTCGTCAAAATTCGGGCGGTAGGATACTGGCCGCCGGAAAATCCCTTACCGACAGAAATCATATCCGGTTTTATTCCGTATTCATGGAAGATAAAAAGTTCGGGATACCAGATACAGGATTGTATTTCATCTACCAGGGTGGGTATATCATGTTCCCTGCAAATCTCGTAGGCACTCTTGATAAAGCCCTTATCAAGTTTAATGCCGCCGTAGTTCATCAGAATCAACTCATGAAAAAAGCCGCCGACCTTATAGTTGCCGTTGTCCCATTCATCAACGGTTTTTTTAAAAATTTCCGGATCATTAATTCTGACCGGCTTGATGAGCATGATTCCGCTTTTCTCCATCAGGCTGACAAAATCCGGCCACAATCCGCGCATTGCCTGGGTTAGTATCGTAGTGCCATGGTAATTGGCGGTCAGACCGCCTTCGTTGTCGCCTATCACCAGGAAGACGGGTATCCTGCCTTCATATTTTGGTACCGGATCATTTTTAGAATATTTGTAGAACCGGGCTAGCAGCATTTTAAGGGCCGCTTCCACCACTAGGCTGCCGGTATGGAGATTGATTACCCGGTTGACAATATGGGGTTCCGTCGCTTCCAGAACCCGCCTAAGCCCAGTCCTGTCATCTTTATCCAGTCCGTTGGCGGTTCGGATTAGTTCCTCTTCCAGGCGTCTGGTTATGTGTCCCCTGGTATTGTTATGGGTCATGTGGGCGATGCCCAATTTCTTGCCTTTCTCGATCAGTTCATAACCCGGAAAGTTATGCCCCAGCGAAGCGTGATAATGCTCGCTTTTTGAAGTAAGGTAGGCCCGGCCGTCTTCCCCTATCCTTAAAAAACCAAAACCAGATAAAGGCGCCATTTTTGTGTTGGTGGCGCTGACATAGGCTTCTGTTGCAGCACCCCGGGCGGAATGGGAGAAACCGGACACGACCTTTTTCCCGATTGAATCCACAAGCCGGTCGAGCTGTTCGGCGTACCATTCCGGATAAAATTCAACCTGTTCTTCGGCAATGCGGAGAAGTGATTTTTCCGATTTTCCTTCGAGAAATGAGCCGGCTTCGCAGACTGCCCGTATATATTCATCTCCCAGTATATCTTTAAGCGATAATTTGATATTCTTAATAGGGATTTTTAAAGCTGTATCCATTGTATCTCCTGTTCATTAGCTTGTCTTATATAAGTGAATGGCATGACAATTATAGAGCATATTATGTTTACGTCAAGCAGTGTTTGAATGATATGAGCAATTCGTATTTAAAAAGAAACTGACAGATCGACAACCTTGGTATACAATATATTATAATTTTATATTATATTTAATATAATATATTAAAACAGAACAGGAGGCAATTATGAAAAAAATTTTGGTGTTACTATCAATTTTGATCATCCTTGTATCTGTGGGCGTAAATCTCTTCGCAGGCGGTGGAAAGGAGAAGGCTGAACCTGCCGGAGAGAAACCAGCGAGGGAATGACAATGGGTGCTGCTAAAGGATAGTGTGCTATAAGAATATTTGGTCTATGGAGGAAAGCGATGGCTCTTTTTTCAATGCAGGCAATGTTGCGCAAAGCTAAAAATGAGAAATATGCCCTTGGTTATTTTGAATCCTGGAATCTGGAATCCACCAGAGCAGTGATAAACGCGGCGGAAGAGATGCGGTCACCCGTGATAATAGGCTTTAACGGTGGGATATTGACCGATAAAAAGAGAATATTAAAATCTGAAGATTTTGAAATACTGGGCGGAATCGGCCGGACTTTGGCTCAAAAAGCCAAAGTTCCGGTAGCATTCATCCTGAACGAAATTCAGTCGCTGAAACTGGCCGTAGAAGCGATAAAGTACGGCTTTAACGCCTTGATGTTTGAAAGCGAGACTGACAATCTTGATGAACACATAAAAAAAATCATGCAGATCGTGGAGATAGCACATGCCGTTGAAGTAGCGGTCGAGTCCAATATCGGCATACTGCCCAGTGCCGATAATAGAGGAAACTATCAGATGGACAATGGAAACCAATTCCTTACCAGGGTGGAAGATGCACAGCGGTTTGTAGAACAGACGGGTGTTGACGCACTGGGAGTCTCGATCGGCAATGTCGAAGTATTGATGAACGGAAAGGCACAGCTTGATTTCAATCTCCTGGAAAAAATTAATACCGCTGCCTCCATTCCCATCACCCTGCATGGCGGCAGCGGGATTGCAGATGAAGATATAAAAAGGCTTATAGAGCGAGGGGTCTGCAAGATGAACCTTGGAGCTGCTCTCAATCAGGCTTTTCTCAACGGTATGGGCGCTGCAATGCAGAAAACTCTCGGCCGGGTTTCACCCAAGTATGTCATCGGTTCAGGTCTCGATATAGACATCCTGGCGCATGGGGAAAATTCCATGAAAGAACTGGTGAAAGATAAGATTAGAGTCTATGGATCCGCCGGAAAAGCTTAAAAATAATATGACAGAAATCTATAGGCATTATTAAAAGGAGATAAATTCTACTGTATGATGATTATGACAGAAACTGGGCATACGTAGATATTAATACTATCCCGCATATCACGGTAAAACCTCCCGGTCCGAAATCACAGGCCATAGAAAAAAGAGCTGCCAAATACCTGCAGGGATATTCTTCCCAGGTCAGGTTGTTCCAGGTGGCCTTTGAATCTGGAAAAGGATATACGCTGACCGATGTAGATGGAAATACCTACATTGATTTAAGCAGTGGCATTTATATCACCAACTGGGGACACTGCCATCCGAAGATTACCGAAGTTGCCGTGGAATACATGCGAAAACTGCAAAACTGCCATGATTTTAACACCGAGATAAAGACGAAGCTTCTGGAGGAAATCGTAAAAATAACCCCCGGTGATCTGAATAATGTTCAACTATGGTGTGAAGGTTCGAAGTGTGTCGAGGCGGAACTTAACGTTGCCAGGGCCGCCACGAATTGTGTTAGGCGGGATATGCGACAGTGACTTACATAAGGCCGAGAAATATCAAACTGATTTTGGTTTTGAGTTTGCAACGAACAGTATTATCCTCTACCCTGAGCGGTTAAACAGCCGGGGTGAAAGGGTCAAAGTAGAGGGCGAAGACCATGTGCTTTTGACCGTAAAAATGTCGGTTTATTTCGCGAAAAAATCCTGGGTGGAAATCGATGAATATGTAAAAAAATGCACTGGTGCTTCTTCCTTTTGGTACGGTGGAAGAGCATGGTCGTCATCTCTCGGAGAATCTCCGATGCGTATGATGTAAATGTAGTAACCTGTAACTGTTATTCTCTGGCTGCGGAAACCATGAAAAAGATAAGAAAATCTGAAATCGGCGGTGCATATCACAGCGGGGAGTTCGAAACAGCCTTAATGCTTTATTTTACAGATCTTGTGGATATGAGTAAAACTACAAAAGAGGATATTATGAGTTATAGATCCGATTTTTATCCCGGCGATATGTTTGGTTCCGCGCAGGGTGGTGCTTTTCTTTCAACGTGGTATGTCTAAGGAAAGTAAAACAGGCATTTATGGCGATCCCACGGTTGCAACCAAAGAAACCGGCGAAAAACTTGTCCAGGGTATGGTGGAGAAATATGTAAAACTTATCGATGAATATATTCACCTCAAATAAAAACCGCCAAATATTGCGGATAATGAAAATAACTTAAGTTTAAAAGGGAGAGTATAAAAAATGAAAGTTGATATCAGTAGATTCAAGGATTTTGAAGTAGCCGACAAGGAAAGGGAAACAAGCTTAAAAAAAATTCAGGCGCAGGCCAAAGAGTGGGGAATTACTATTCCTGATGTAACCTTCCTGATGGTTAATTTCGGATTGAATGATTTTTTTAACACGGGCGAAACTGAAACATATTTATTTCTGTCATAATCTGCTTGAAAAATGCTCAAAAAATGCTATAATTGCTCAGATCGATAAAATATATTGGTAATTGATGAGCTAATTTGCATAAGGAGCAGAAAATGTCGGGAATTGATTTAAGAATTAAAAAACTTTTTAAGGGGAAGAAGAATCTGGTAATATCTGCCGTTGATCATGTTATGGAGTATGGCGACCAGCCGGGAATCGAAAAGGCCGAGAAAGCGATTACGAATTGCCTGGGAACAGATGCCTTACTGCTGTCACGGTTTATGCTTAAACGTTACGGCTGCGTGTTTGCCGAACCGAATGCTCCAATGCCGGTTGTGCGAATAAACTGGAGTTCTTCTTTTTATTATCCCTTAAATTACAGGAAAGGATATACTAAGATCGCCACAACTGTGGAGGAGGCCGTTGAAGCCGGTGCCGAATTAGTTATCTGTTCTCTTTTTTTGGAAGAACAGGATAATGAGAAAATGGAACCTGAGAATGTGGCTGTATTCTCCGAGGTG
>JBFMGN010000185.1:0-6481 GCA_040752435.1 Spirochaetota bacterium | reverse complement strand
GGTTTTGTCATACCTTTCCTCCCCATAAACAATGATTTTTATATACTATTGAGGCTTTTTCAAAAATCAGGGAAAATCAGCCACGGAAACACCCGGAATTACGCGGAAAAATTTTAAATATTTACAATACAAAGAAATACAAAATTTCTTACATTCCGTGTTTTTCCGCGGATTCCGTGGCTACCCAATATGCTGACCCGAACTTCTCGCCCTCGAAGGGGGCTACCCCATATGCTTGCCCTAGCTTCTCGCCCTCGAAGGGGGCTTATATTTTGAAAGAACCTCTATTGTTAATGTTTCGATCCTGCTCCATTGCGGTTCTGCTAAAATGGGCTTACTTGCTGGAATCTTTTACCCCTTAACCGCTCCAAGACTTAAGCCTCTAACCAGATACCTCTGCAGCAGAAGTGAAAGTACAATTCCGGGGATGATGGCGATGGTACCTATGGCGGCGATCTCGCCCCACAAAATCTCATGGCCGCCGACCAGACTCGGCACAATAATCGTCAGGGTACGAACGTTACGGCGTGTCAGCAATAGAGCAAACATAAACTCATTCCAGGAAAAAATGAAGGAAAATAAAGACGTCGCCACAACTCCCGGAGCGACCAGGGGGAGTGCAATGCGCCGGAAGACACCAAACCGGGAGCAGCCCTCAAGCAGTGCGGATTCTTCCATATCATTCGGAAGCTCGTCAAAGAAACCTTTGAGCAGCCATATGACAAAAGGTAAATTGAAAATCGTATTGGCAATTATCAAAGAGAGGTGGTTGTCAAGCAGCTTGAATTGTTTAAAAATCAAAAACAGGGGCAGAGCCGCGGCCACCGGAGGAAACATCCTGGTGGAAAGTATCCAGAAGGAAAAGTTTTCACCGCCGGTTTTGAATCTCGAGAGGCTGTAGGCCGCGGTTGACCCGATGAGTACCGAGACCAGGGTGCTGCAGGCAGCTATTATAAGGCTGTCACGAAGCCCCTGAAGCCCGCCCCGTCCATCCGGCGGAAATGCCATGGAATTTATATAATTGCGCAAACTGAAGCTTTTTGGAATAAACACCGGCGGGTAGTGAAAATACTCAGACTCCGTTTTAAATGAAGTCAGGAACATCCAGATTACCGGAAACATGAACATGAGCAAAGCGACCGCTAGAACAATAACGATAACGGCTGTCTGAAACGGAGATTGCCGCCGCATTTCAAATTCCTCTCTGCTGTCTCTGAAATTTTATGAATACCTGGGAAATCAAAATTATAACGATCAGTTGAATGAATGCCATGGCGGCTGTATAACCGAGGCTGAAAAATTTAAAACCCTGAAGGTAGGTGTAGTAACTGATCGTTTCGGTAACATTCCCGGGGCCTCCCCCGGTAACCAGATAAATGATATCGAACAGCTTAAACGAGTCCATGGCACGGATCAGGATACCGATTACGATGACGTGCAGTAACAGCGGCAGGGTTACCCGCCAAAAGGTTTGCCAGAAAGAGGCTCCGTCCACCTCTGCGGCTTCGTAAAGTTCTAAAGAGATTGACTGGAGGCCTGCCAGCACAATCAGCATTAAAAAGGGTGTCCATTGCCAGACATCGGTCATTAAAATAGCAAACAGGGCCGTATTCGGGTTGGCTATCCAGGCAAAACCGCGCCAGCGGCCGCCTGTAAGCAGCTCAATCAGGTAATTGAGGGGACCGAATTGATCGTGGTAGATCATACGGAATTGGAAACCGGCGACCACTGGCGCTATCATAACCGGGATCAGGAATAAAGACACTAACAAGGTACGCCAGCGACGCAAACGGTTCAGCAAGAGAGCCAGGCCGGTCCCCAGAGTAACCTGGATGCCTACTCCAAAGACAATCAAAATAAGGGTTACCCGGAGGGAAGACCAGAAACGTTTATCCTGGAACAACACTGTGGCAAAGTTTTTTAACCCCACAAACCTGGGCGGTGTATCTGTGGTAAGCTCCCAGGATACAAATGCCAGGCGCAGCTCATAGAGTAATGGAAAAACGGTGATGGCCAGTAATGTTAAAGCTGCCGGCAAAACGAAAAGAATCGCCCCGCTTCGCTTTTGCAGCTTAAGAAGTAAAGATTTTTCAACCATTCTGCCGGATATTCTCTCCCCGGGAGCATAAATTATTACGACAACAAAAGAAAGAGAGACGCAATCGATACGCCTCCCTTTCTTACTTTTTATTACTTCGTTAAGCCTAAGGTCTTATACGCCTCGAGAGCTTTTCTCCACAACTCTATCTGTTTCTGACGGCCGAGCTTATCGGTAATCTCATCCCACTCCTTGGCCACCGCGCTCAATGCCTGCTGAGGGGTTTCCTGTCCTGCCAGCGCCTTGTTAACATGCAGGTCAAGGGAGTCTTCGTACTGGGCTGCTCCTGGAATGAAGATCTCCGGATAGCCGTCCGCCATAACCGCTTCCACACCTTTCAAGTATTCCTGGGCTTCATCGGTGCTGCCGAACATTTTATACGCCTGGGGGTTGGTAAAGTGGATCTTGCGGTAAGGATCAAGTCCGGTAAGAGCTGTTGAAACATTTTCCAGGCTTCGGTCGTAGCTGATGTGCTTGGCCACCCAGTAGGCGGCATCCTTGTTCTTGGAATCCGCGGCCACGGCTACTACCCTTCCGACCGGCATCATGGAGCGGTGGACAACCTTGCCGCCGATTTCCCAGCCCGGCACCCGCCCCACGCCGATTTTTCCGGCGATTTCAGATTGGGTTGGGTCTGCACCTTTTTTGGGTACATCCGTCCACTGGACAACCATGGCGACAGTATTCTTTATAAAGGCATCCCGCAGCTCGTCATAACCGTAACCAAGAACATCGGGCGGTGCATTTTTCAAGCTATCAACCATGTTCTGGAGGGCTTTTACCGCATTGGGTGAGTTAACCTGCGGTTTCATATCCTTATCGAAGTAAGGCTCACCGTAAGGCGCCCAGCGATTGACAAACCAGGCAAAGCTGAAACCTCGCTTGGCGAACTCGGCTGAACCGTAGAAGTCCCGCTCCAGCACCTGGCCGGCCAGCTTAGCCCCCTTCTTGCGGGTGAAAAATTCTCCAATCTGCAGCCAGTCTTTCCAGGTCTCCGGCGCACTCAGTTCTTTTCCGTACTTTGTTTTGTAGGCCGCCTTCTCTTCGGCGTTTTCGAACAGGTCCTTGCGATACATCAGCATAAGCACATCCCCGTCAATAGGCAGGGCATACACTTTACCGCCGAACTTACAGTACAACTCCCAGAACGGAGCCAACACATCCGAGGGGTTTGGATCCCAGACAGCGGCGGGCTCCTTCTTTAAGTATTCATCCAGCGGTGCAAGGTAGCCGTTGCCCGCAAAGTCTCCGATATAAGCGGGGTAGAAAGTAACTACATCGAACGCCCCGGTACCGGCAACGAATTCGGTCTTCTCCTTTTCATAGACCCCCTCAAAGGGCACTTCGATAATTTTGACGGTAACACCCACTTTACTGAAATCGTCTTTCCAGAACTCATACGGTTTCAGATTGTGGCCGGCGTCTCCGACTACGTTTATGGTTACACCGCCGAAACCGGAAGAAGGCTCCCATTTGACCACATCCAGTGCCGGCGGAGCCGCAGCGGGTGCCGCTTCCTTCGGAGCCTCTGCCGGCGCCGCTTTTTCAGCTTTCGGTTTGCAGGCTGACAGTCCAACAACCAGTGCAAGAACAAGAATAAAGATAATACTCCACGTTTTCTTCATAATAAGACCTCCTGTTATAAAATAAACTATTTTGATCCTCTATCCATAAAGGATTAAGGAACTTTACCTTTGTCACTCTATAAGTCGTGTAACATAATATCACACCCTCCTTATTATTAAAAGAGTATGAGAAATTTATTTGCAATACGAAACTATATTTTTGAGGCTTTTGCAAAAATTGTAGGCCGCGGAATCACACGGAAAAACACGGAATGTAGTAAATTTTGTATTTCTTTGTATTGTAAATATTTAACATATTTCCGCGTAATTCCGGGTATTTCCGTGGCTAATTTTCCCTGATTTTTGAAATTGGCTCTTCTGTAATTCAAAATACTTAAGCTTATAACAGGTATTCAGAATATTAAGTCATCGCAGCTTACGACATTATTGGTTTAAGGGGATACGGCCACCGCATTCAACGAGTTTACCAGGGCAGCATCAAAGGCCTCATCGATCGTTCCTACCAGTATCACCTTTAGATCATTCCTTACCTCTTCCGGCAGTTCGTCAAGATCACCCTCGTTACGTTTGGGAAGAATAACCTGTTTCAGGCCGGCCCGGTGTGCGGCTAACAGTTTCATTTTAATCCCCCCGACTGGGAGAACCCTGCCCCGGAGGGTAACTTCCCCGGTCATGGCGGTATCGCTTCGCACCGAAAGGCGGCTGAAAAGACTAGCAATTGACATGACCATTGCAATACCGGCTGAAGGGCCGTCTTTAGGAACAGCACCCGCGGGAACATGCAGGTGAACATCCGATTGCATAAACATTTTAGGCGCGATACCGAGCACACCGGTCTTTGAGCGAACATAGCTGTAGGCGATCTGCGCGCTTTCCCGCATCACATCTCCCAACTGTCCTGTCAATTTGAAACTGCCTTTACCTTTCATCCGTGTAGCTTCAATAAAGAGGATGTCTCCGCCGAATGAAGTAACCGCTAACCCGGTTGCAATTCCGGGAATGGTAAAGGTTTCAGAGTTTTCCGATTCGAATTTTTCCTTTTTCAAGTATTCCCTGACAGTCTCACTGGTGATCTCGATATGTTCAATTATGCCTTCGGCCACCTTTACGGCACTCTTCCTGCATATCGCACCAATCCGGCGTTCAAGGTCCCGGACACCGGCTTCCCGGGTGTAATCCTGGATTATCTTTCGAACGGCCTCCTCGGCAAACGAAATTTCACCATTTTGAAGACCGTTGGCGGTTATCTGCCTGGGAATAAGATAATTCTGGGAAATCCGCACTTTTTCATACTCTGTATAGCCGTCCAGTCGGATGACTTCCATACGATCGTGTAACGGCGGCGGAATCGTTTCAAGCTGATTGGCGGTTGTTATAAAAATGACACGGCTCAAGTCGAAATCGACATTAAGGTAGTGATCCCGAAAAGCATGATTTTGAGCAGGATCCAATACCTCCAGCAGGGCGCTGCTCGGGTCGCCCCGCCAGTCATTACCGATTTTATCAACTTCATCCAGCATGAACACGGGGTTGCGGGTCCCAGCCCGGCTTATGGACTGAATAATCCGTCCCGGCATAGCTCCGATATAAGTCCGACGATGGCCCCGGATCTCGGCTTCATCCCTCATCCCCCCAAGACTCATGCGGGTAAACTTACGGCCTAAAGCCCGGGCAATACTCTGCCCGAGACTTGTTTTTCCTACTCCCGGAGGGCCGACGAAACAGAGAATCGCGCCCATGGCTTTACTGACCTCGCTCTCTTTTGTCCCCTCCTTCCCTATGCTTCTCTCTGTAACCAGCTTGCGAACCGCAAGATATTCAAGGACTCTGTCCTTTACCTCTTGTAGATCGTAATGATCCTCGTCTAAGACCGACCGGGCATGGGCTACATCAAGCTGGTCCTGGCTTTCCGAATCCCAGGGGAGCCCTAGAATCCAATCCAGGTAAGTGGTAATCATGGGGTATTCCGCAGCCTGGGGCGGCATGGAGGCGAGTCTTTTCAACTCTTTCTGTACCTCGTTTTTTGCTTCCTCGGATAGACCTTTTTTTTCGAGTTTCTCGGTATATTCGGTAATCACGGATTGATTTTCGTCCAGTTCGCCCAGTTCTTTGCGGATTGCCTTTAACTGCTGCCGTAGATAATAATCCCGCTGGGCCTTATCTATCTCTTCCTTCGTATCGGTTCGGATCTTTTTTCCCAGGCTCAATATAGCTTTCTCATGGACTAAATTTTCGATTAAAATCCTTAATTTTTCCTTGATATCGTTTGTTTCGAGGATTTGCTGGCTTTCATTTACCCCGATTTGAATATTGGCAGCCACCAGATAGACAAGATATCGAGGGTCTTGAATAAGATTTAAAAATGTACCGGCTTCTTTAGGCACGTTTGGTGACAGGGAAATTACTTCCTGGGCAAGATCACGCAAACTTCGTACCAGGGCATCAATTTCAATATTTGACTGGGTTTCATCCGGGGTAAGCCGCGCATGCACTCGCAGATAGGGTTGGGGTGCAAGCCAGGTGCTTACCCGGAATCGTTCCAGCCCCTGAACCACAACTTGCATTGTATTATCAGGGGTGCGTAACACTCTCAAGATTTTTGCCACAGTTCCCGTTGCATAGATTTGTTCAGGTTGAGGTTCTTCTATGGTGGGATCTTTCATGGCCAGCAAGCCGATAAGAGAATCGCCCTGCAATGCATCTTCGATCAACTTAACCGAGCGGGGAATACCAACGACAATCGGGGTGATTGAAAACGGAAATATCACCGTATTTCGCAGAGGCAACACCGGCATTA
>JBFMGN010000184.1:0-6490 GCA_040752435.1 Spirochaetota bacterium | reverse complement strand
CTTGTTATTATTATTGCGATCGTCTTCCAGCCGGAACTGCGAAACATCTTCACCCGTATAGGCCAGGGAGAATGGTTTAAATTCTCCTCCCGTTCCAAATCCTATCATTTCGACAGCATCCTGAATGCTGTCGAAATCCTGGCCGGTGCCAGACGAGGCAGCTTGATTGTATTTCCCCGGAAGGTCGGTATAAAAAATATTATCGATACCGGAACCCGTCTTAATGCAGAATTATCTTCAAGGCTTATCCTGACGGTTTTCGGCCACGATACGCCTCTGCATGACGGCGCCATGATTGTGCAGTCGGGCAGAATTCTCGCAGCCGCATGCTTTTTGCCTTTGTCGGAACAGGCTGATATCAGAAGAAGTTTCGGCACACGACACAGAGCCGCCCTCGGGCTGGCTGAGGCAACCGACGCCGTCGTTCTTATTGTTTCCGAGGAATCGGGGGCTGTTTCCCTGGCATATAATGCTAATTTGTTCTATGACCTCTCAATTGACGAGACACGGCGGACTTTGAAGAATTTGTTTGAAATCAGCGAAGAGGCTGCGCCGGAAGCGGAGGAAGCAGGCTTTGAAGGCTAGAGAATTTTTTGAGGGCCTTGTGTCCAATTGGCCTGTAAAGGTTCTTTCACTGGCAGGCGCGATAATACTTTTTCTTTTTTACAGAATGTCTACCCTGGAAGAACGGTTTTTTACTGTTCCTTTAGAGATTTCCATCAACAGCAATTATATTCCTGCCAGCTCCTACCAGAGGAAAGTCAGAATTAACTTACGGGGCAGGCAGGATGAGGTTTTTCGGGTACTTGAAGATGATATCCAGGCTTCCCTTGATTTAACTTCCTATAAGAATGAAGGGGTATACAAAGTGCCGGTACAAATAACAAAGAAGGGGTCCGCCTTAGAGATTGATCCTCTTGAAATAAGGGTTGATCCGATGGAAATTGCAATTACCCTTGAACGGAAGGTCCGTAAAACTGTGGAAGTTATACCCGCTCTTATAGGTTTCCCCGCGCCTGGTTATGAACTGACCCAGTATTTTATAACACCTTCCACTGTCCGGGTTGACGGGCCCAAAAGCCGTTTAAACGATATAACCAGTGTCCCAACCGAAGATATTGATCTTTCCGGCAAGGATGCGGATTTCACCACCAGGGTCCGGCTGGATCATTTTGATAATTTAATCTCCTTTCCCGGGGGCGATGTGGTTGAGTTTCGTGGTATAATACAGGAAGCGGTAATATTAAAATCTTTTGAACCGGTTGATATTATCAGTCTGGATCTGGATGAAAGCTTAACGGAGATAAGCGATCACAAAACCGGTTCGATAAAACTCCAGGGAACCCAACTGCTCCTTGAAAGAATCAGACCGGAACAGGTTCGCCTTGTGGCAGATTGTTCTACCATAAGAGTCCCTGGTACATATAAGCTCCCTCTACGGCCTGATGTTCCTCAGGGTCTTCTGGTTCTGGAATACAGACCGGCGGAGGTTGTCATGGAGGTAAGTCCGGTGGGAACAGGGAGAGAGGTGCAATGATCCTTGGAATCGGTATTGATGTTGTCCACATTGACCGGATGCAGCGGTGGCAGAATATACCCGGGCTCCTGGAACGGTTTTTTCATCCCAGGGAGCTTGAAGCTTCGAGAAGCAGAGGTCACAGCGCCGTACTTTCTCTGGCGGCCCGGTTTGCCGCGAAGGAGGCTTTTGGCAAAGCCCTGGGAACCGGGCTTAAGAACCTCTCATTGAAAGAGATAGAGGTTACCAACAATCATAATGGAAAACCTGATATTTCGGTCTCCGGCCAGGCAAAAGAAGCAGTTGTTAATATGGGTGGGAAATCAATTCATCTTTCCCTTACCCATGAGAGCGACAATGCCATCGCTATCGTAATTATTGAGGGGGAGTAATGGCAGAGGGGAATTCGGGGTCTTTATCATTTTTTTCCAAAAATGCCGTTGGATGTCCTGTCTGCGGCGCAAACTTTTTTAAAGAAGATCTTAAGACAGGCAGGGGAAGGCTTATTGCGGGGGATCTGCGGAAAGATTTCCGGAGGCTCTATGAACCTTCCCAAAAATATGGAGCCGTGTATCCTTTAATCTATCCGGTTATGGTATGTCCTGTGTGTTATTATGCAACCTTCCCCCAGGATTTTACCAATATCACACCGGATATTAAGAGCCGGCTGGAAGCGAATACTGAGCAGAGGGCCGCGAGCATAAAAACGATTTTTCCGGAACTTGATTTCGAGTCGCCCAGGACCCTCAAGGAAGGAGCCGCCAGTTACTATTTTGCAGCCTATTGTTACGACTTTTTGCCGCCGGAATTAAGCCCGACGATAAAACGCGGTATCGCTACCCTAAGAGCCGCCTGGCTTCTGGAGGATCTTCATAAGAGTTTTCCGGGTGACAATTACGACTATCTTGCCAAGCTTTTTTACCGAAAGGCGCGGTTTTTTTACACCCTCGCGATCGAATACGAACAGACCGGCAAAGAGAGCATGGCCGTTATGCCTAATCTCGGACCGGATATTGATAAAAACTTCGGTTATGATGGGGTGCTCTACCTGGCGGCCTACCTTGAATATTTCTATGGCCCGTCGGATGATAAGGAAAAACGTTTTAAAGCCCTTGAATCGGCCAAGCGGTCGGTCGCAAGAATTTTCGGAATGGGTAAAGCTTCCAAGGATAAACCCACGATACTGCTGGAAAGCGCCAAAGAATTGAGGACTCAGATTGCCGAAGAAATTGGACGCGAGGGGGCGGATGGGTCTGCGTAATATACGGATTATGGTTGCATACGATGGTACCGATTTCCAGGGGTGGCAGGTTCAGAAAAACGGTAGAACAGTTCAGGGGGTACTGGAAGAAGCGCTTCAGCGGATGCATGGGCATCCGGTCCGGGTCTATTGTGCGGGAAGGACGGACTCCGGGGTTCACGCGGTGGGGCAGGTTATTAACTTTTTAACGGATATTGATTCAATTCCCGAGGCAAAATACTATGCCGCCCTTAATTCATATCTTCCTAAAGATGTGCGTGTTTTACGGAGCGAAAAAGCGGTGGATAATTTTCATTCCCGGTACAATGCACTCTCACGGACCTACAGGTATTACATTTTTACCGGACGCGTTTGCCTGCCTCAATACCGGAACTACTGCTATCATATTAAAAAGAAAGTTGATATAACTCTTCTCAATCGGATGGCGGCGTATCTGGTCGGTGAACATGATTTTACCACTTTTTCAATACCAAGTGATGAAAGCCCCAGCCGGGTACGGAATATTAAAAGTGCAATTTTTTTTCCAGAAGGCCAGTTTTTAATTTTTGAGATATCCGGCAGTTCCTTCCTCTGGAAAATGGTTCGATCGCTGGTGGGGACTATGCTGGAGTTGGAGAAAGAGAAAGCGGAGCCTCAAAGGATAAAGGCATTACTGGACGCGAAGGATTGGAAGTTAGCCGGCTCGAAAGTGCCCGCCAAGGGTTTATTTCTGTATGCAGTTGAGTATGATGAATTGAAAAGGCGCGAAAAACTTAAGTCTTACACCAACGGCGGGGATAGTGTGAAGGCCGAGGGAGAGGGGATTTTTCGTGAAAAGCAGTCAAGATAACCGTAATCGGATACTGAGCGAGTATTATGAGATCTTAAATCTTTTTGAGGATTTTCTTCGAAAAGGCTACAGGCGAGGTTTTGAAATGAGCCCGGCCTTGAACTCCCCTGAGGAATCGCCTGGTAAAAAAGAGGCGGCCTTAAAACAGTTGAACGATGATATTTCCCGGTGTACACTCTGCCGGCTTCAGAGCAGCCGGACACATACCGTCCCCGGAGAAGGGGTTATGAACCCTCTCGTTATGGTAATCGGCGAAGCTCCCGGGGCCGATGAAGATAAATCCGGCCGACCTTTTGTGGGCAAGGCCGGCCAGTATCTCGATCAATGGCTTAAGGCCATCGGATTGAGCAGAGAAACCAACTGTTTTATCGGTAATATTGTAAAATGCCGTCCCCCGGAAAACAGAGAGCCCCTGCCCGATGAATCAGAAGCGTGCCGGCCCTATCTTGAAACCCAAATAAGCCTGATAAAACCAAAGGCGATTCTCTCTGTAGGCAGAATCGCAGCCCAAACACTGACGGGGATTGCCTCCGGTATCGCTTCCCTGCGGGGCAATACCTACGATTATAGAGGGATACCCCTTATTCCTACTTACCATCCCAGCGGCGTCTTACGAAATAAGTAATAAACACGCCCGGTCTGGGATGACCTGAAGCGTCTTAAAACGCTGCTTGAAACCCTGGCAAAACCGTAAAATGCCGAGATACGCTCACGTCGCTTTTAACATCCCCGCTCGCAGAAGTTTCAGTTATGAACTACCGGAAGCAGCCGCCTGCGGCATCGGTTACAGGGTTGTAGCCCCTTTCGGCAGTACCTCCAGGATAGGTTATGTCATAGGAGCCGATGACAGGCCGCCGGAGGGGGACTTTAAGCTGAAGTGTGTGGAAAAGGTGATCGATGCTGAGCCGCTGTTCGATGAGGAACAGGTACAACTGGCAGAATGGGTTTCAAAAATGTATATCTGCTCTCTGGGGGAAGCCCTGGCAGCCATGCTCCCAGGGGCAAAACGGGAGAGTAAGATCAGCGTAATTGATGAAAACGATATGACACCCCCGGAAAAGATACACCTGTCCGATGAACAGAAATCCGCCGTAGCAAAGATAACCGAATTACCGGCCGGCATGTTTTATCTCTACGGTGTAACTGGCTCCGGAAAAACTGAGGTTTTTCTGCAGGCCGCAGGCTGCACCCTTAAGGAGGGTAAAAGTGTTATTTATCTGGTTCCCGAAATTTCTTTAACACACCAGGTAATAGATACCGTCAGGCTCCGGTTTGGGGAACTGGCTGCCATTATTCATTCAGGATTGACTCCTTCACAAAAACTGGAACAGTGGAGGCGGATTAGGAAGGGGGATGCCACGATAGTTGTAGGCGCACGGAGTGCTGTTTTTTCTCCGGTCAGGAATCTTGGATTGATAATTATCGATGAGGAACATGAAAGTTCCTACAAATCCGGCGCCACACCCAGGTATCACGCCCGGCAGGTGGCAATGCACAGATGCTCCGTCTCCGGTTCGCGCCTGGTAATGGGTAGTGCAACACCTTCCGTCGAAGCCTTTTATCTTATGAACAAAGGCAGAATCAACGCTCTCAATTTAAGCCAGCGGTTATCCGGCGGCAGGATGCCTGAAATATCGATCGTGGATATGAAAAAAGAAAAGGGAAGTATCTCCGGGAAACTGGCTTTAGAGATCCGGAATACCTACCGGGAACACAGGCAGACCATACTTTTTTTAAACCGCAGGGGCTTCGCCTATTTTTTTCACTGCCGGACGTGTGGCTACGAGATGAAATGCAGGCAGTGTTCCGTCGCGTTAACGTATCATAAAAGCAGGAATAGAATGTTGTGCCATTACTGCGGTTTCACCACCGCCCCAGCCGAAATTTGCCCGGCATGCGGTTCTCTCGATATCGGCTATTCCGGTTTCGGTACAGAGAAAATAGAGGAAGATGTCAGGACTATGTTTCCCGAACTTCGAATCGAGCGCTTAGATACGGATTCCGTCGGCAAAAGAGGCTCCATGCGCCAGTTGCTTGCGGATTTTAAGGCCGGGGAAATCGACCTGCTTCTGGGTACCCAGATGGTTGCGAAGGGTTTAAACTTTCCGGGAGTCAAGCTCGTGGGTATCATTCTTGCGGATACGTCCCTCCATCTGCCGGATTTCAGGGCGGCCGAGCGAACCTTTTCCCTGGCAGTCCAGGTCTCAGGCAGAGCGGGGAGGTATTTCCCAGATGGAAAAGTCATCATACAAACCTTTCGTCCCGAGCATGATGCGATTAAATGTGCCGCTTCAGGCGCAATCCATGATTTTTATAACCGTGAACTTTCAATCCGGGAATCTCTGGGTTTTCCTCCCTTTTCACGCCTTTTCAGGATCGTTTTTCGCGGGAAGAATAAGGGCAAGGTTGAATCGAGCATCAGGAATTTTACGCGCCGCCTCATACATGCAGTCCGCAACACGGCGGAAGTTGCAGGCCCGGCGGAATGTCCCCTTACATTAATCTCAGGGAACTATCGTTACCAGATTCTCGCGCGGACAAACCGTTTTTCGGAAAGTCATTCAACCTTGCGGATGACATTGGCGGCTTTCACCCCCCCGGCCGGGGTCTATATTGAAACCGATATAGATCCGGTAAGTCTTCTGTAATAGTTAATAATGTCGCTTCACAGGCACCTTCATTCACCCTTGTGAATTCTTAAGTGAAGAAATTTCACACAGAGGGCACAGAGAGGATTATTTGGAAGCTTAAGAAGGTATGGAGAAAAGTTAAATATTATTACTTTCAGAATTTTAATTCAGGCAGGAGCAGCGCTACATGTTGCGTGCACTCTCATTGTGCTCCTTAATCTCCGTGTGAAATTTTTTTTGTGCACATAAGATAA
>JBFMGN010000183.1:0-6504 GCA_040752435.1 Spirochaetota bacterium | reverse complement strand
GATACCATATTTCAGCCTGATCCGGAGAACACAGAGCTGTATGACAGGCTCTACAGAAAAGTATATCGTAAAATGTATAGCGCCCTGAAAGGATTGTACAGGGATATACGGGATGTAACCGCGTATCCTGAAAAGGCGGATTGATTCACAGCTAAACAATAGACTGGAACCTTCTATAGGACGTCTTAAAAAATGTAATCCCTTACGCTAAAAAAAGAAATACTTTTTCAAAATATAGAGTGATCGGCATGAAAGACGAATTTTATCCAGCCTGGTACGAGGAAATTCCGCCGGAAAAATCATACCGGTCGATCCTGAAGTGGGGAGCGTCGGACCAGTTCAAGCATCCAAACAGGCGTCTCTTTCGAATGATGAAAGAGACATTTAAGATGACCGACGAAGATTTTAAAACTCCTAAAAAAATGGGACTTGAGACAGTTTCGGCAGTAATTCCCATCGGGCTTTCCGAAAAACAGGTGAGCTGCTTTGAAAATATCCTGGGAAAAGAAAATGTATTGCGGGATACATACTCCCGCCTTAAACTCTCCTACGGAAAAACCATGATAGATCTAATGCGGCTGCGAAATGGAATAATAGAAAACATACCCGAGCTTGTCCTTCAGCCGAGGGATAAAGAAGATGTACGCAAAATCGTCGAATATTGTAATTTGGAAAAAATTCCTGTTTACGTTTTCGGCGGCGGATCAACTGTAACCCGGGGTACGGAATGCGTTAAAGGGGGCGTTTCCCTTGATACCAGGGTCCACATGAAGAGAGTGCTGAAGTTAAGCGAAACCAACCAGACCGTTACTGTGGAGCCTGGTATCCAGGGTCCCGCGCTGGAATCCATGCTCAACCATGCACCGAACCTGTTTAACACCCACCGGGCGTATACCTGCGGCCATTTTCCCCAATCTTTTGAATACTCCTCGGTCGGCGGTTGGGTTGTGACCAGGGGCGCCGGGCAGAACTCCACCTACTACGGCAAGATCGAAAATCTAGTTATTGCCCAGGAATATATAACCCCAGCCGGGACGATCAAAACCGCCGAATACCCCGCCTGTTCAACCGGTCCATCGATTGATGAAATAATGCTGGGGAGTGAAGGTGCTTACGGAATACTGGTGTCAGTGACTTTAAAAATATTCCGGTATAGGCCACAAAACAGGCAGCGCTTCAGTTTCATGTTCAGAAACTGGGAAGACGCTAAAAATTGTGTACGGGAAGTGATGCAAGGCGAGTTCGGTTACCCTTCCGTCTTCAGGCTCTCCGACCCGGAAGAAACGGATGTGGCCATAAAACTCTACGGCTTCGAAGGGAGCCTGATAGATACATTCCTTTCACTCCGAGGCTTTAAGCCGGGAGAACGCTGCCTTCTGTTGGGAACTGCAGACGGGGAGCGAGGATTTGCACGGCATATTGATAAAATGGTGCACCACGTGTGCAGGCGGTACGGGGCTATGTCCACCACCGGTTATCCGGTTAGAAAATGGGAGCAAAGCCGATTCACCGACCCCTACATGCGGGATGACATGCAGGACTTCGGTATTATTACCGACACCCTGGAATGTGCCGTTAACTGGGAACAGCTAGAGCATGTGTACAAGACCGTAAGGTCTTTCTGTAAAAGCAGGCCCGATACAGTTTGTATGACCCACCTGTCACATTTCTACCCCCAGGGCGTTAATCTCTACTTCATCTTTATCGGAAAAATGGATTCCATTGAAGAGTACCTTTTATACCAGGCCGGCCTCCTGGACCACATCCAGAAATCGGGCGCTGCCATGAGCCACCATCACGGAATAGGGAAAATGACATCCCCCTGGCTGGAAGCCCAGATCGGCAAAAATCAACTCGAAATATTCAAAGCTTTAAAGAAACATTTCGACCCGAATAATATCCTGAATCCCGGCGGGACCCTGGCTCTCGATCTGCCGGAAGAACAGAAGAGGAACCTATGGACAGATTGATCCGAAGCAGCCGGTGGGCGTTTACGCTCGCTGTTTTAATTATGATACGTTCATTCTCCGACTATAAATCCCTTATTGTTTTTCCTTTTCTTTTCATGCTGATCTATCTCATTTTTCTGGAAATTGCCCTTTATAAGCATTCCCCCAACAGAACGATCCGTTTTGTCTTAGCCGTAGTAGATATCTTTTTTCTCGCATGGGCACAGTACGTCTTTAACAGTGATCTATTCCTTATATTCTATTTTATTATGATACTCATTGCCCGGGTCGAGTTTAACCGGAAAGGATTGTTGATACTGCTTCTATTGGCCGGAGTCTCATATCTTCTGGTTTTTATTTTTCATTATAACGCGAAAACTGACTCGCTCGGATTTGTTCTAACAACTCTGGTTATTAAACCAGGCGGCCTGATAGTGGCGCTCTATTCCGCGGAAAAAATAAGGGCGTTGACTCAGAAAGAAATCCTGCAAGAGAACGAGGAATTGAGTAAACGAATAGAAAGCAAGAATGAATTGTTATCAACACTTTCCCATGAACTAAGAACACCTTTAACCATGATCAAAGCTGCCTCAGATATTCTGCTGGAAGGGCGGCCCGGATCGATAAATAACATGCAGAGTACGTTTTTAAATACTATCTCAAGTAATACGCGGCGGCTTATCGAGTTGGTGGAAAATATACTGGTTCGTATTAAAATCGAATCAACATGGTTAAAGTTGAATTTACAAGAGATTGATATTCGACTTGTAGTAAAAAGAATCGTCCAAAACATGATGCCCCTCGTCCGGCAGCGAAATCAAAATCTGCGCTATGATTATCCACACATACTCTCCCGGGTTCTGGCTGATGAAAACTGGATTCAACAGGTAATTATTAACTTGATTCATAATGCCAGCAAATACACCGGTGAAAATGGAAGTATCTTTATTTCCATTAAAGAAAATGAAGAATGCATAGTGATTTCCGTGAGTGATGACGGGCGGGGTATTGCGTCGGCACAAAAGACTCAAGTATTTCATAGATACTATCAGGAAAACGGGTTTCATGAAGACCATGCGGATGGAGTGGGCCTTGGATTGGCCATAGTTAAACATGTGGTGGAAAAGCATAATGGAAAGGTTTACGTTGGTTCTGTTCCGGGCATGGGATCCACATTTTCTTTTACTCTTCCAATATATCGGAGGTACAGTGCGTGAAGCAAAGGATTCTGATCGTGGAAGATGAGCCTCAGCTCGTTGGAATTCTTGAGTACTTGCTGAAAGATGAGGGTTTTGAAGCCCTTTCGGCCTATACCGGAGAAGAAGCCTTAAAACTAATTAAGCTTGAAAAACCGGATCTGGTTATCATGGATATTATGCTCCCCAAAATGGATGGTTTCGAGCTATGTATGCGCATCCGGCGTTTTACGACTATTCCGGTAATAATACTGACGGCAAAGAAAGAACAGGAGGATGTTATTCGCGGGCTTGAGTTTGGAGCGGATGATTATTTAACCAAGCCCTTTAATCATAAAGAATTAATTTTAAGAATTAAAAAGATACTTCGAAGAACTGCTGCTTATGAAGTGAGCCGGAATATTGTGCTGGGAGATCTTGAAATCAATCCTTTCTCCAGAGAGGTAATGGTTTCGAAGCGTAGAATAAGCCTGTCACCCACGGAATTCAATCTTTTACTCTGTCTGGTAAAAAACAGCGGCAGGGTACTATCCTGGGAGTCTCTTCTTATAGAGGTCTGGGGTTATGAAGATTGGATAGGTGGGAAGGAATTGGTTAAGGTTAACATCAGGCGGTTGAGGAAGAAACTGGAACCCGACCCCTCGAAACCGGTCTATATAATCTCCATATGGGGTATTGGGTACAAAATTGCTTCACTGTCCCCCCGCCATTGATATTGTAACTTTATTGTTACTTTTTTTTAACCTGTTTGTCTCTTGTGCGGTCCACTATCACGTCGTATTATTTTCTACACTGACAAGATTATCTTAAATAAAAGGAGTCTTAATATGAGAAAGGTATTCGTATTGAGTATGATTTTATCTTTCACCCTTCTCCCCGGGTGCATGAACCTATTCGCCGCCGGGCAGAAAGAAGGCCAGGAAAAACGTGTTACTGCCTATACCACCCTGGATGAAGAAACAGCCAGGGCTGTTTTCAAGGAGTTTACATCGGAGACAGGTATCGCCGTTGACTGGGTACGTCTCTCGACGGGAGAATGTGGTGCCAGATTAGAAGCGGAAAAAGAAAATCCCCAGGCGAGTATCTGGTACGGGGGGGTGGGTATCGGCCATATTGAAGCGAAAAACAAAGGCTTGACCATACCCTACGATTCCCCGGCAGCGGCGAATATACCTGCCAATTTTAAAGACAAAGATCATTTCTGGACTGGAATTTATGCCGGTGCCCTCTGCTTTGAAAGCAATACCAAAATGCTGGAAAAGTATAATCTTACTGCACCGGTTTCCTGGCAGGAGATAATTGATCCGAAATATGCTGGACACATTCAGATGGCTAATCCCGGATCTTCCGGCACATCTTACAACGTTCTGTCCACCCTGGTTCAGATCTTCGGTGAAGACAAGGCTTTCGAGTTGTTAAAGCAACTGGATAAAAATATCAACCAGTATACTCGCTCGGGTTCAGCTCCCGGGAAGCATGCGGCCCTCGGCGAAGTTACCATTGCAATCGGCTATGCCCACGATGCCGCCAAATTGATTAACGAAGGATATCCCTTAAAACTAACATTCCCTTCCGAGGGAACAGGATATGAAATCGCTTCAATTTCACTGATCAAAGGTGGGCCTGCCAGGGAAACAGAGGCTGCCAGACAACTTTACGATTGGGCTCTGGGTGAAAACGCGGCCAGAGTTTATGCCAAAAATTTCAATGTTCCCTTTGTCGACGTACCGCTTCTCAAGGGCGTTTTCCCCATCTCCAAAATCAAGACCATCAACCAGGACGACGAATGGGCGGCAAAAAATAAAGAACGGCTGGTCGAGAAGTGGAATGAAGTCATCGGCGGTGAAGCCAAAACCGAAGCCAAGAAATAAAACAGTGATCTTATTATAGGGCATGTCACTCTTTTGGGCATGCCTTCTTTATTGATGGAGAGTCTATGTTTCAGGCGATGACCTACACATTAAGAAAATACACGCGTGAGCTAAAACAAGTTTTAAGAGAACCTCTTTTTTTTATTTCAGTATTAATTCTCTTTTTATTGCTGATCCTTTTTATTATTTACCCTCTGTTTGAGGCAGCCAAACTTAGTCTTCGCCCTGAAGGAGAATTCAGTCTGGGTGTTTATAAATTCATTTTTTCACATTCCAGGTTCAAGCATGCCATCCTTAACAGTATATTGCTGGGAGCAATTGTTGCCACCACCGCGACCATAATCGGTTTCATTTTTGCTTATGCATTGACCAGGGCTAAAATTCCAGGGCAGAAATTATTCAAGAATTTTGTTTTGCTTCCCATCATTTCACCACCGTTTATGTTTGCCCTCTCCGTAATCCTCCTGTTCGGAAGAAACGGGCTTATAACAGCCGGGTTATTAAAGTTAGAAGGATTCGACGTCTATGGACTTAAAGGGCTTGTCCTGGTTCAAACTATCGCAATGTTTCCAATTGCCTATATGACTCTGGCAGGAATACTTCAGTCTCTGAACCCAGATTTGGAAGACTGCTCCATGAATTTGGGGGCCAAACACCTGCATACATTTCTGACCGTGACTCTTCCGCTGGCACTGCCCGGCCTTCTTGCCTCATGGCTCCTGGTTTTCGTCGGGTCTCTGACTGATTTCGGAAATCCTATCGTTTTAGGCGGTAATTTTAATGTACTTTCCGTTCAGGCCTATCTCGAGTTTACCGGGATGTCCAACCTGCCACGCGGTTCCGCCCTGGCCTTACTCCTGTTAGTTCCTACCATATTTATCTTTCTGATACAAAAACGGGTTCTGGGGAAAAAGTCATATACCACAATCACTGGGAAATCTTCCCGGCGCGCACCTAAGACAAGTACGGTATTGAACAAAATCCTATTTATTGCTTGTCTTTTGATTATTCTTTTTGTTTTTATGTTCTATATCACCATCATCGCCGGGAGCTTCGTAAAACTATGGGGCATTAATTGGAAGTTTACTCTGGACCACTTTACCTATAGTATTGACGTCGGTTTGACAACTATAAAAAATACTTTGATATTGGCGATCATCGCTACACCGATTACCGCCTTGCTTGGAATTATAATAGCCTTTCTTGTAGAAAGAAAATCTTTTCCCGGTAAACGTCTGCTGGAATTTCTTTCAATGATGAGTTATGCAATCCCCGGCACGGCGGTCGGAATCGGGTACATTTTGGCCTTCAATAAACCCCCGTTTCTTCTATCCGGAACAGCCTTAATCCTGATAATCTGTTATGTTTTCAGAGACATGCCGGTCGGCGTTGAAGCTGGAATCGCATCTCTTAAACAGATATCGAAGGAGATTGAAGAATCATCCATGAATCTGGGAGCGAATATTTCATATACCTTCAGGCACATAA
>JBFMGN010000182.1:0-6550 GCA_040752435.1 Spirochaetota bacterium | reverse complement strand
AGTTTTCTGAATAACTCAGTAAGAGGACGGATTTGATGTTTTTCTATGTCCTCATCAAGTTTATCAAAATACCCGCGTTTTTCATTCCCACCGCCTTCGGTTTTTTTATCAAAAATCTGTTGCTGCTCCTTTTCTTCTGGTGTAACCCAATACGTTACCTCTTTCCCGTCATTTCTCCTGATCTTGACTGGTATAAGTTTTCCATAATTTTTGGCCTTCTTTAATATTGGAACGATAGGTATAATTTTTCTCTTGTCAAATATTCTAAAAAGTGCTATACTATTTCTAAGCGGCGGATCGTTATAAGACGTAAGTTCCAAGGGGTTGCTTTTTGCAACAGCATTGGAACGTCGCCGCGATTTTTTAATTCTATAAGCTGTTGCCAATTCTAACTCATTATTTTTATTTCTGTATTCTTCAAGAAATACTATTTCACCCTCGATATCCATTTTGAAAATAATAACCGGATTACCCTGATGCTTTTCATTAGATAATTGTATATCTATTGTATTATTGATTATATATTCTCTCAACAATAAATCTCTGATGGTAATATTATGACTCTTTTTATTAAGCACATGTATAACAGAATAATTATCAATGATTATCTTTTTTGCCTCTAAGCCAGTCTTCTCATATATTCTTTGCTGAGCAGTCTTATCAATGTCTCCAATGATTAATTTTTTTACTCTATTAGTAGGATTATTAAAAGACTCTTTAATAAAGTGTATAAGTTTTGAATACTTAAGAGAATTTTCATAAATATATTGATAAGTTCCATCTGATTTTGGTAATCTAAAAAGATATTTATGCTGAGGTTTTTGATATCCTTTTTTGCTTTTTTCCAAATAATAATCAAGTTTCATCAAATAGCCCCCAGGGCGAAAGATCCAAACTTATTGCGATTATGTGCCAAATAATTCTCTATATCTTTCAGATATACTTGAATTCGTGCACCGAAGGTAGCATTAGTTGCCGACTGGGTCGAACTAAAACTCTCACTGATACCATCCAGTGATAAACTAGAACTTGAGAAGGTTGCTAAAAAGCCGTCACCAATGATAAAAAGACTGGTGAGACTGCAAGTACACCAGTCTGATTAACCTTGGGATAAAAATGAACACATCCTTTCTGGTGATCGATTCTTAACCAGGAGGTTAAATCCATGATTTTTTGATCTGTTATGGTGTAATATTCAAGTTTTTCTACAGATATTATCGGTCTTCTTCTCAGCCGAAGACTGCCATACCCCTTCCAGTTATTACTGCGAAATGGATATGGATCTTCTGCTATATGTCGGAATATTAACCCCTATGAAGAGAGAACTGAAAGCAACATGGATATTCGTTTAAGGAGTGATTCCCAGACTCACAGAAAAATAACGCGGGCCTTACAGCGCCTATTGATAAAAGAATGTTTTTCGATACAATGGAATTCTTAATAAGGCTTACACTATGATTAAGGCAAATTATCATACCCATACATCATTTTGCGATGGTTCCGCGGAGCCGGAAATATTCGTACAGGAAGCAATAAAACGGGGGTTTAAAGCCTTAGGTTTTTCAGGCCATGCCCCACTTCCCTACAAAACGTCATGGACGATGAACCTTCCCGTCCTTTCCAGCTACTGCGAAACGATTGCAATTCTTAGGGAGAAATACCGGGATAAAATCCAGATATACCTTGGCCTGGAAGTTGATTATATTCCTGGAATAATGGGACCGTCCATCGACCAATACAAACAGTGCGGCCTTGACTACATTATCGGTTCAGTCCACCACATCCAGGATCACACAAACGAGTATATCCCCACTATCGACGGAACCTATGAAGAGTTCCTTAGAATCATAACAAATCTCTTTAAAGGAAATATGAAAGCCCTTGTACAGCACTATTACAAGCTTGTACGGGAAATGCTGACACAATACTTCCCCGATATTCTCGGCCATTTCGACCTGGTAAAATGCAGAAACGACGGAGAATACGCTTTTTCCGAAGAGGAGCCTTGGTACCGGGCGGAAATTCTTAAAACCCTTGATGTTATGGTCTCAGGAAAAACAATCATGGAGATAAATACCGGGGGGTACGCCAGAAAGAAAGTGGATGCCTTCTATCCCAGCGAGTGGATACTGGCAGAGTGCCTGAAGCGGAATATTCCGGTGACAATAAGTTCTGATGCCCACACACCGGAGCACATTGATGCGCTTTTCCAGGAATCGGTTGATACTCTCCGTAGGATAGGTTTTAAAGAACTATCCCTGCTTCTCAATAACACCTGGACGAAAGTAGAACTTGTCACATGACTTTTAATAGAGAGTAACCAGCAAGGGGAGATGATCCGAGTAGCCCTTCATGCTTTTGCTGTTCCAACGTAAAGGAAACCCCTCACCGGTCAGCATAAACTCTTCTTTTACCACCCGAAAAGCTTTATAGGTAAATTCATTATCATCGAACAGTCCCGGACTTAACATAATATGGTCGATGGTTTCCCAAATGTTTCGATATGCATAACTGCCCTCACCCTCTGTACCGGACCATGTCGTATACAATACCAGCCTGTCTCCCGCAATACCGGTTTTTGCAGGGTCTGGCGAAAGGTAGAGGCTTTTATGTCCAGGGAAAGCTGCCCCATCTTCTTCTATAGGCAGCAAGGCTGTCTGGTATTTTTTCCCCATCCTGATATACTCATCTGCACTTTCGTTTAAATCACCAACTACAATTATATCCGCATCAGGGTTTTCACTTAAAATCTCTTTTATCCTGCGAACCAGGAGGGAAGATGCCTCAATGCGAAGATACTCGGTTTCTTCTACACCCCCAGAGCGGGACTTCCAATGATTGTTAAACAGGATAAGATTCCTGCCCCGGCACTCAATTTCAGCTTCCAAAAGATTTCGAAGCCCTTCCACGCCATCAACCTGGATTCTATGGGAAAAAACTCTTACTATCGGGTATTTACTCAAAAAGGCTACATTCACAGCGGAACCCTCCGATTGGGAGCAGGCGGAATATCTGTAGCCCGATGTTTTCAGGTAATATTCATTAAGTGTCTCCAGGGTGTTGCCGTTTTCAACTTCCTGCAAAGCAACGATATCCGGCCCCCGGGATACGACCCGTTCAATAACTTCAGCAATATTAAGCATCTTTTGATGGAAATGCTCAGTTGTCCATTCCCCGGATCCAGGATCAAACTCCGGATATTCCGATCCGTTGTCCGCATCATCAAAAAGGTTTTCGACGTTGTAGGACAGGATGGTCACTTCCCCGTTCTTCAGATTTACTCCCGGAAAACTACAGCGGGCGCATGAGATGAGGGTAAGAAAGATAAGGGGAATGCTTAAGAATACGCTCATTTTTTTAAGTATATAAGGAAAGGAAGGAAATCTTCGACGAGAGATTATTTTATTTTTACTATCCATGTCTTACATAACGACAGTAATTGTTCCGGTGATTCAATCGAGTTTTTAAAAATATTTCTCAAATATAAATCATTCCACAATTTTCACGCTAATAAAGACAGGATTCTTTCTTTTTCCGCTTCAATATTAGTTTCGAAAGGGGTAAATTTTTCACCGGTAATCAGTTCGAAAGCCTGAATGTACCGTGAAGCCACTTCAATACGAACTTCATCGGGTATGCGCGGGGGAATACCGTCTCCCATAAATCCCTTTTCCATAAGCCACTGACGCAGGTATTCCTTGTCGATTTTACGCTGATCTTCCCCGGCCTCAAACAACTTCGGGTAAGTATCCTTAAACCAGAACCTGCTTGAATCGGGAGTGTGAATTTCATCTACCAAAACAAGATCACCGTCGAGGAGACCGAATTCATATTTCGTATCTACCAGGATCAATCCCCGGGAAGATGCGAGCTCGGTGCCGCGTTGAAAAAGTCTGAGCGCTTGCTCTTCTATTTTTTTCCACAGCCCTTTCTCTATAATCCCACGGGAAACAAGCTCTTCCCCGGAGATGGGAACATCATGGGTACCCCTCTCCGCTTTGGTCGACGGAGTAAGGAGGGGCCTGGAGAAAGCCTGGTTCATTTTCATTCCCCCCGGCAGTGTTATACCGGAGACAGCTTTGCCTGCCGTATAGTCACGCCACGCAGAACCTGTAAGATACCCGCGAACCACCACTTCCACGGGAAGTACCCGGCACTTTTGTACAACAACGGTTCTTCCGCCGACCACTTGAGCCAGGTGGTTCCGTATAATATCCTCGGTCTTCCTGAACCAGTAAACCGCCATCCTGTTTAAGATCTCTCCTTTGCAGGGGATAGTGGTTAAGACCCTGTCAAAGGCAGAGATACGATCGGTAGTGACGATCATCATCTTATGGCCCAGGTCGAAAATATCCCTTACCTTTCCTCGCGTAAATTCAACCCTGCCTGGAATTTCTGAGGTGTTAAATCCTTCAAAGGTCATTGAAAGGAGACTTAGCAATTCCGAGCGGTTCATACGCTGAATTCGTCTTTTCTGGTGACAATCTTGTTAATAAGACCGTACTCTTTTGCCTCATCCGCAGTCATCCAGAAATCCCTGTCCGTATCCTTTTCCACCTGCTCCAGAGGTGTTCCGGTTTCCTGGGAGATAAGATTATTTATTTTCACCCTCAGTTTTTCGAGCTCCTTAGCATGTATTTCGATTTCCGTTGCCACACCGCGAATTCCACTCAAGGGCTGATGGATGAGGTAATGGGAATGTGGAAGACCTACACGCCGTTCTTTGGGAGCGGTAAGGAGAATGATGGCGGCTGCACTGGCCACCAGTCCCATGCCGATAGTATAAACGGACGGCTTGATAAACCTCAGCATGTCAAATATCGCAAAACCGGCATCCGCGTCCCCTCCGGGAGAATCGATAAAGACTTTAATAGGTGCATCCCCCGCCTCTTCAAGGAGGAGAATTTGCCGGACAGCCCGTTCTGCCATTGTTTTGTTTATCTCGCCTGAAATAAGAATTGTCCTTGTTTTAAGCATTTTCTGAAAAAACAGGTCCTGCTCCGGGTATTTTCCGGTTTTTTCTTCTTCTTCATCCTGGTATCTGAATGACCGCCTCACCGTATAATCTCTCATTTCACTCTCCATCAATAAATTATGCAGCATGTTAAAAAGTTATTATTACTCAATCTTCACAACCGACGAAGATTTTTCATTTGAATAGATTACTACTATTTCAGTTTCAAGTAAATATAAAAAGGAATGTACCGATATGATATAGTATATATAGTCATAAAATATAAATAATTAAATAAAGTATGCAAGCAATAGAAAATCTGTACAGTCTGTTTTATATAATAGATAGAGAAAGAACTTTTCCCTCTAAAATCGCTAACGTAATATATTGGATTGAAAGGTTACCGGAGGTGGAAGCATGCCGCATTATCTGTTTTAACAGCCATGAAGTATGCAGGACCTCGGAAGTTGCCGCGCTTTTACCTGCCCACAACCCGCAACTATTTCCCAAAGAACCGTCAATTTTAAACGGCAAATCCACAATACCCCAGGATATTTTTCCACCCGGAATTCGAAGTACTGTGACTGTTTATTATCCTTTTTTCCGGGAGACGGGGGAACTATCGGGCGCTCTGCTGGTAAAATGCGGCCTCCCCCAAAAATTTTTAAAAAAGTATAACAAACTACTCGGATTATTATCCTCAAAGATAAAGGATATTATAGAAATTGCCGTATTCAAGCAAACGTTGAGAGACAGCCAGGCAGTAAAATACAATTCCGAAATGTTCACACCGGAAATCCTCGGCAAACTGATGAATTTTTTGAACCTTCCCATGTATATGATGGATCAGAACGGCAGGTTTATTATGGTAAACAAGGTCTTTCTCGAATCTTTTCACTATGACAGCCTTGAAAATCTGAAAACCGCATCGAATTTCTTTTTTGAGACTGACCATTGGTCCCAAGGGTTGCGTCGGATTGCTGAAGAAAAGGGACATACCCGCTTTCTTATAAAAGTCCGTACCGGCAGGGGTGATAGCCTCGTGGTTCAGGATTCTGCCACCCTTATTGGAAAAAATACGTTGGGCATCCTTTTCGATACTACGGATTTTGTAAGCCTGAACGAAGAATTGCAGCAGACCCTGGAAAGTCAGAAAACCTTAAACGAAAAACTTGTTGCAACTTCGTCTACCCTCAGGAAGACCCAGGTAACCGCTATGAAAACCCTGGCGCGATTGGCAGAATACAGGGACAAGGAGACAGGCAACCATCTTCACAGGATATGTGAATATATTAATTCGCTGACAACTGAGATTTACAAGCATCAACCATACAACTTCACTATTTCCAGGGAATACGTGGACGATATGTATCTTTCTGGTATGCTCCACGACATTGGAAAGGTCGGAGTTCCCGATAGTATCCTTCTTAAAGAGGGTTCCCTCGATAAGACTGAGTGGGAAATTATGAGGCACAACATACTCACTGGGGATGGACAATCCTTAATCACGCTGACCACGAATTGGCGGAGCAGTCCTTCCTGACCCTGGCATCTAGAATCGCTCTCCATCACCATGAAAAATATGACGGCACCGGA
>JBFMGN010000181.1:0-6552 GCA_040752435.1 Spirochaetota bacterium | reverse complement strand
CTGTTTCCGCTTACGCACATGTCGCAGATACCGCATCCCATATTGGGTGCAACTATCACCCGCATGCCTGCCGCGTAGCCTGCTACCGCCTGTCCGATCTTTTCGATTATGCCGCTGAGTTCATGCCCCAAAATGAGCGGTGAATTTTCACTGACTCCCTTAAAACCGTTCTTGTACATTCTGATATCCGTTCCGCATACCGCCGCAGTTTTCACCGTAAGCAGCATATCCCCGCTCCCGATGGCCGGTACAGGTACATCCCGAAGCCGCAGATCTTCCTTACCAAACAGTAAAGCTGCACGCATTTTTTTCTCCTTGTATTTTGCCGTATATTTACTTTAAACTTATTGGCTTTTTTTCCAGGATGGATCTGTTACCTGCACTTACGACTGTTACCGCCATTTTGCCGTCATACCCGGTAACTTCAGGCGTTTTATCCTCAAGTACGCTCTGAATGAAACTTTCATCCTCTGCCAGGTATGCATGCTTAAACAGATTCCTCCAGCTTTTCGTGACCGGTTGGATCTTCCTGCTTGCAGAATTGCATAGGACAATGGAAGTGTCTTCAAGGCGGCCGAGAAACATGATTCCCCGGGTGCCCAGGATCTCCACCCGTGCATCATACCCGTATTGCACGGATACCGCCCCGTCAATAACGCCCTGCATGCCGTTTTCAAAAAGAGCGTTCATGACAACATTGTCATAGAAATCCGGGTATTCAGCTTTCGCATCAGGACACCGAAAATTACCAGCCACCGCGTACACTTCTTTGAATTCGCTGCCCGTATACCAGCGCAAAGTATCTATATCATGACTGTTGACTTCGGCTAATGGACCGTTGCTTTTCCGTATGTCGTACATCCACTTCCGGGGAAGGCTGGGCCCATGGGTGAGGGATTTGACCAGAACGACATCACCGATTTCTCCTCCCTCGATAGCCAGTTTCGCCTCCCGGAAACTTCGATCGAAGCGCCGCATGAATCCAATCTGGAGCTTCACTTTGTTATCTTCGGCTGCATGCAGCATGGCGTCGCACTCGCTCACATTCATTGCCATGGGCTTTTCGCAGAGAACATGCTTCCCGGCCATACACGCGGCCGCCACTATCTCCTTATGAAGCACCGTCGGCGTTGCAACGATTACGGCCTTGATATTTTTGTTTTCAAGGGCCGCACGGTAATCAAGGTATTTTTGTGAGATACCAAGCTTCCGGCATGCAGTTTCAAGGGACTCCTCAAGGGGATCAGCCAGTGCAATCAGTTCAGCGTGGGGAATCCCCCGTAAAAAGTTTTCGGCATGAATCATACCTGCCCGGCCCGCTCCAATAACACAAAGGCCGATCTTTTTATTTGGCATGTTTTCATTCTCCGTCAATTGTTATTATATATTTTCATTTACTTTAATATTAGTGCGATCCTCTCTCTTTGTCAATTTCCAATTAACAATTCGAATTATTGAAAATGGAAAGTCACGGCGGCTGTCTATCCAATTCCACTGATTGACGCAATTCCTATCAATCTATATAGTCGTCAGAAACAGCCAGAGGCCGCGATGGGGTGAGGGAGTAGTATATATGAATATGAAAGATTTTATTGCCGTTGGAGAAAACATACACTGTACGCGCGTTGTAAAAAGGGGGGGCGCACGAACCGCCGTATTGCCTTCGGGCGGCGAGGGGGTAATCTTCACCGGTAATGGGGAGAAGCGTTTACTGCCTATTCCCGGTAACTGGGCGGAAATCTCACCTTCATACGCCGATGGAAAGATACGCCACATAGCATTGGCGATTTATCAGGCTTTGCACGGGAAAGGCGGAGATAAAAAATCCGGCGAGGATTACCTCTGCCGGGCCGCCGAAGAACAAATAGAAAATGGAGCAAAGTTCCTCGATATTAATGTAGATGAATACACAAACGATAAATCCGAACGAATCGATATTATGAAATGGCTTTCCACTTTCATGGCTGAACGATTTAAAACGCCTTTAAGTATTGATTCATCAAACGTAGAAGTGTTGGAAGCCGGTCTCGAATGCTCTCGAAAGGATACCACCCCGCTGGTCAACTCCGTGAGTCTTGAGCGGGAAGAGGCGGTTGATGTTGTAATTCAGTATAGAGCCCATGCGATTGTCAGCGCAGCCGGCAGGAAAGGGCTTCCATGCACCGTGGATGAGAGACTCGTCAACTTCAGGGAAATCATCGGTATTTTATCAAAACAGGGAATGCCTTTAACCAGGATGCACCTGGATGCCCTGGTATTTCCCATTAGCGTTGATCCAATGAACGGCAAATATTTTCTCGAGGCTTCTGCCAGGGTGAAGCAAGAATTTTCCGGAGTAAATTTGAACGGCGGGTTAAGCAATATTTCTTTCGGTATGCCCCAGCGCAAAATTCTCAATCTGGTTTTTACCCGGCTTTTCACAGAAGCCGGCGGGAATGGAGGAATTATCGACCCGGTGCAGATGCCTCCTGCCGCCGTCTCCGAACTGGATCCGGACTCCCCGGGTTACACGCTTGCCAGGGCGGTCCTTGAAGGAACAGATATGTTCGGTATAGACTACATCAGGGCTCATCGCGAAGGCAGGCTTTAAAATATATTCAATGGAGCTGATTGATGAAAATTGTAGTCTGTATAAAACAGGTACCTGGTACTCATAATGTCAGTATTGATCCTGAAACAAAACGGCTCGTGCGTGAGGGAGTAGAGGCGGTTATGAATCCCTTCGATACTTATGCCCTGGAGCAGGGTGTCCTGCTGAAAGAGGCTCATGGAGGTGAAGTTGTCGCTTTGTCTATGGGGCCGAAAAAAGCGGAAGAGACCCTCCGGGAAGCCATCTCCTGTGGCGCCGATAAAGGCATTCTTCTCAATGACCGGGCCTTTGCCGGCTCGGACACCTGGGCGACCAGCTATGCCCTTGCAAAAGCAATCGAAAAAATAGGAAATGTTGATATTGTGCTTTGCGGTAAGCAGGCAATTGACGGTGACACAGCCCAGGTAGGCCCCGGCATAGCCGGGCATTTAGGCTGGCCGCAGGCCACTTACATTTCTGCGATGAACGGTGTGACGGATAAAAAGGTGACTGTCCGACGAATGCACGAAGAGGGCTATGATCTCTGTGAAGTAAATCTTCCGGTTGTCCTTACTGCCGTGAAGGATTTGAATTCGCCCCGAATACCATCCCTGCGGGGTAAAATGGCGGCTAAAAAAGCGGGTATTACCATCTGGACCCACGAAGATATCGGAGCAGATCCTAAGAAGCTTGGCTTGAACGGTTCACCCACCCGAGTCGTTGCGACAAATCCACCGCCCGCCCGGGATAAGAAAACAATTCTCCTTGAAGGAGACAAGTCTGATACGGCCAGACGCCTGGTTCACGAACTGAGGATTCGGCTCTACCTGTAGGTCGAGGAGTGATATGTTAATACAAGATAAGAGCGAACTGGAACAGTACAAAAACATCTGGGTGATAGCGGAGGTGATGGATGCTCATATACAGGGTGTAACCTTTGAGCTTCTGGGGGCAGCCAGAAAACTGGCGGAAAAACGAAGAAGCGAGGTCTGGTGTGTTGTGATGGGCTCGAATATAACGGGGGAAGTAAAAACTCTGTTTCATTATTACTCAGATGTAGTCCTCGTCGTCGATGATCCGACCTTAAAAAATTTCCTCGATGAAAATGAAGCCAGGATATTATGCCGGCTCATCGAAAAATATAAACCCGAGGTAGTCCTATGCGGAGCAACAAGCCGGGGAAGGGCGCTGATTCCCAGAGTGGCGGTTGTCATCAATTCAGGACTGACGGCGGATTGTACAGGTCTTGATATCGATATGGAAACGGGCATTCTTCTCCAGACGCGGCCGGCTTTCGGTGGCAATATAATGGCAACCATAAAGAGTGAAAACCACCGGCCGCAGATGGCCACGGTAAGGCCGCGGGTAATGGCGGCTCCAGAGCCCGATCAAACCAGGAGCGGAAAGGTAATAACGGAAGATACAACCCTTGATGAGAAAAAAGCGGTTAAGAAGATTATAGAAGTTGTCAATGATACAGGCAATACAGTAAAACTTGCCGACGCCCAGTTTATCATTTCCGGCGGGAGGGGATTGCGCGGGCCGGAGGGTTTCAAGATCCTGCACGAACTTGCCGATCTTGTCGGTGCGGCCGTGGGTGCAAGCCGGGCGGCAGTTGACGCCGGCTGGATTCCTTATGCGCATCAGGTAGGCCAAACCGGTACGACGGTACAATCAAAAGTGTATCTTGCCTGCGGTGTATCCGGGCAGATACAGCATCTGGTAGGAATGCAGTCCTGTGATTTCATTATTGCCATTAATAAAGATAAAGAAGCACCCCTTATGAAACTTGCCGATGTTGCCATCGTGGGTGATTTTAACGAAATTATTCCGGAAATAATTAAAGAAGTCCAAAAGACGTAAGTAAGGGGTTAGGTTCTATGAACAGACAGAGGATAACCGATGTTGTAAAAAGCGGACGGATACTAATCTCAGACGGGGCGTGGGGAACGGAACTGCAGAAAAAGGGATTGAAACCGGGAGAGTGCCCTGAATTATGGTGCTTAACCCGGCCAGATGATATTTTTGAGTTGGCGAAAAGTTATCTAGAGGCCGGTGCAGATATGGTTGAAACCAACAGTTTCGGAGGCAGCGGAATCAAGCTTGACTACTACGGGCTTAAGAGTAAGGTGAAAGAGATAAACGAATCCGCCGCGCGGATTTCCAGGAGGGCGGCCGGCGAGGATAAATGGGTGATCGCATCTATGGGTCCTACGGGGAAAATGCTTATTATGGGTGATGTCACCGAACAGGAACTTTACGACAGTTTCAAAGAGCAAGCCATGGCTCTCGAGCTGGGCGGTGCGGATGCAATCTGTATCGAAACTATGTCCGCCGTTGATGAAGCGGTTCAGGCAATCCGCGCCGTGCGGGAAAATACGAGTTTAGAGGTAATCTGCACCTTTACCTTCGACAAAACGGTCAGGGGTGACTACAGGACCATGATGGGAACTTCTCCCCGGGAGGCTGCCTTGGAATCAATGAAAGCCGGGGCCGATATTGTCGGTACGAATTGCGGCAACGGCTTTGAAAGAATGATTGACATTGTCACTGCCATGCGAGAGGTTTCAGGTGATGTTCCCCTGCTCGTCCATGCAAACGCCGGCCTTCCGGTAACTGTAAACGGCGCCAGCATATTCCCCGATACCCCCGAAGATATGGCGGCTTTAGTTCCGGCTCTATTGAAGGCGGGAGCTTCAATTATAGGCGGGTGCTGCGGAACGGACCACCGGCATATTGGTGCAATAAAAAAGGCTGTTGCGGCTTATATATCAAAGTAATTGCGTGTTTAGTATTTGGACTTAAGGAGGGTTACGTGGAATCCGGCAAATATACAAAAGACATTCGGGAAGTAAAGCAGCCTGCCCTTGAAAAGGAAATTCTTAAGCGGCTTGATGATCTTACAAAACCGCCCGGGAGTCTCGGAAGGCTGGAAGATTTTGTGGTTCAGTACTGTTTGTGCCGGGGTGATTCCAATGCCAGGATAAAAAATACGCGGCTGGTAACCTTTGCCGGCGACCACGGGATAACTGAGGAAAAAATAACACCTTACCCGCGGGAGGTGACGGTGCAAATGGTGTCAAATATGCTTGCAGGCGGCGCCGCTATTTCCGTCATGTGCAGAAATGCAGGGATAGAATCGTGGATAGTGGATATAGGGACCTGCGGTGAATATCCCGACCATCCCGCGTTACTAAAGAAAAAAATCGCCAGGGGCACACGGAATTTTCTTAACGCACCTGCGATGACTGAGGAGGAATGTGATGATGCGCTTGAAGTCGGTTATAAAATCGGGAGTGAAAAAGCATGTGATCTTTTCGGGATTGGAGAGATGGGTATCGGCAATTCCTCCTCCGCTTCCGCTCTATTTTCCCTCCTACTGGATATCGATCCAGAACAGACGGTCGGGGAAGGTACGGGCTCCAGGGGGAAGCTATTTGAACATAAAAAAAGTGTAATTGCCAGATCCGTAGATTTCCATCGTAAGGAGTGGGACGGAACAGCCTTCGATGCGTTAAGGCGTCTTGGGGGGTTTGAAATCGCCGGAATGACCGGCTTAATCCTCGCGGCCGCCGGTTCAAGAATCCCCGTAGTAGTTGACGGTTTTATTGCGTCTGCCGCCGCACTGGTGGCCATAAAAATGGAGAAGAAGGTCACGGAGTATCTTTTCTTCTCCCATGCATCCGGTGAGAAGTTTCATAAGGGTTTTCTCGCTATAATCGGCAAAAAACCGATTCTCGACCTTGATATGCGTCTTGGAGAAGGTACAGGGGCAGCCCTCGCCATGCAGATAATAATGCAGGCGTTGAACTGCTACCACCAGATGGCCACTTTCTCCTCAGCCGGGGTTTCCAATGCCGACTAAACTAATTGCAAGGAGGGTTTATGCCGATAAAGTTGCCCGATAAACTTCCCGCCATCGAAATTTTGAGCAATGACAATATCTTTGTTATGAGCGAAACCCGTGCTATCCACCAGGATAT
>JBFMGN010000180.1:0-6555 GCA_040752435.1 Spirochaetota bacterium | reverse complement strand
TACAACCAGAGGCGCACCGCCTACCATATTTATCAGGTCTTCCGTATATCGGGTTGAATGCGCAAACCCAGTCACCGGCAAACCGATACCCTTTCGGGCTAAAAGCTGAAGACATCGCAGTTTATCCCTGGACTGAATAATAGATTCCGAATCGTTAAGACAATAGACCCCCATTATTTCAAATTGCCGTACGACTGCTGTCCCGTAAAAAGTGATGGAAGCCCCGATTCTGGGGATTATGGCGTCAAAACCAGCCATGACCTGACCGCGGTAATGAATTGTAGAATGATCGGAAGTGATATTTATATAACAACCAAGAGGATCAACAATATGAACATCGTGCCCGCGCCTTCTGGCAGTTTCAGCCAAACGGGTCGTTGAAAAAGTATGAAAGCGTTGTGATAGAATTCCGATTTTCATTAACCCTCCCCTTACTGAAACGACATCATGTTTTCCTCGTTACGTAGGATTTAGAAGGGTCAATGATAACATGCTCTTTGAGGGCATTTCTGCCGATTAACATGCGGAATTTCATCTCTTCCCGGTCTGTGAGGGCAACCTCTATAAGCCATTTCCGGCCGCTGATTAACAGGGTGGTGGAGATAACGTACCTCAACTGCCAGTGCCCGCCGGAATCCTTGACTGCTCTTCGGTCGGTAACATCGGTACAACAATTTATCGCTCTATCACGCCGTTTTTGAAAAGGACATATTAAAAATCGAACCTTAAGCCGGCCATTTTCAAGAAATGGTTCAATATCAAAGGCATGCAGGCACGATGTCCTGGCCCCGGTATCAATTTTCGCCTTAATGGCAGGAATCTTCAAATCCGGAAGGCTGATAAGCTCACGCCAGCCCAACACCAGTAACGAGTTACGCCGCTGAAAAGAATTATTTACAACATAGTTTTCCGCTCGCAATGGTAATATATCTCCCCCAATCAGTTTTTTTGTTCAAATTATCACATAAATGTATATCTCTTATGTGTATATAGTCAAGCTGTTACATTTCTTACCTTTTTCGTGGACATTAAAAGCTATATATTTACATTTATGTCCATTTTACTATACACTAATCTTAAAAATAACCAGGTTTCTTAATAGCAGGTTTTTTCTATCTGAGCTATTAAGATGAATCTGCAAAACTAAAAGCAGGTGGTATATGAAAAAAATAATTCCAATTTCAATCCTAGTTATAATTGGACTAATTGTGAGTGGATTCATTTTCAGTTCCATCTTTAAGGTCGATATCACGGGCGGATATACGGTTAAGGTAAATGGCGAATATACGGGAACAAAACTTGTCGTATTTAACGAAGGTTCAAAGTACAGGTTGGTTATGGAAGGTGAACGGAATTTGAAAGCAACTTATGTGGTGCCGAAATCCATTACCAATAGATATAATTTCCAGGATATTGCAGGCCACAATAAATTGAGCGAGTATAATCTGCATGCAACCTCCAAGGGTCTGGAAGGAACCGTATGGGTTCTACCGTTAGGAAAGGTTGAAATATTGTTTGAAAAAAATAACAATAAAGTATCAAAATAGCCGGATTTAAGAACTAAGGCCGTCGCTGAAGTCCATACCGTTTTAACTACTCTTTTGAATGTACGCCCCCGGTTTTATCCGTCAATGGAACAAAACGAACCTTCATCTTTCCTTTATACACATCCTCTCGTTCGATAACGGTCCCGCCGTTTGGAAGAACCTTTTTCCAAACCTTCAGAAGTGTTTGTCTGCCCCGGGGACCTATTGGAATAACCATAATTCCATCGGGAGCAAGCTGGCTAAGCAGCGGCGGGGGAATATGGTCAATGCCGCAGGTAACAATGATCCTGTCGAAAGGTGCGTTTTCGGTCCAACCGTAGTAACCGTCTCCGATCTTTCTATTCACGTTGCTGTATTGGGGATATTTCTTTTCAAGTTGTTTGTAAATAATGTCCGTCTCACGGGCAAGGGGTTCAATTATTTCTACTGTATACACATGGTTTGAAAGCTCCGCCAGTATTGCCGCTTGATAACCCGAACCGGTTCCAATCTCTAAGATTTTCTGGTTAAAAGAAGGCTTTATCGTCTCTGTCATGCGGCAGACAACATTCGGATCGGAGATAGTAACTCCATACCCTATGCTTAAAAAAACATCGTCATACACCCGCGGCAGATTCTGCGGCCGGCAGAATTCCTCTCTGGGAGTCCGAAGAAATGCCTCAAGAACTTCTTTGGTAGAGATATCACCGGATTTAAGCAAAGCCTGCGCCAGTTTCCATCTCCATCGCACGAGCCTCTCATCCTGTCCCGTTTTTGCCAGTATCCATTTAACATATGTATCTTCACTATTCAGAACAGGTTTCTCATTTCTCAAGTCTAGGTCAAATTTCGCAGTTTGAACCGTCTCGGCCACAGGTGAGTTTTCGATTACCGATTGTTCGGGTAAAAACGGAGTGGTGGCCGGCAAGGTATCTTCTACCACGGTTTCAGAAACAGCGGAACCAGGCTTAAGGCCATCGATAAAAGGAATTTCCAAAATCCCTGTTATCGAAAATCGGCCGAAGAGAAAACTCACTTCACAGAGGAGAATTGAAACGCATATCCACATCAGGATTGTCAAGAGCCGCGGACTAGTTATGAGAGCAGCTTTTTGTCTGCCTTTCCTTCTTCTTTTCAGCTCAGCTTTGCAATCCGGACACAAGCCCGCTTTCGGTACATCGAACCCGCATTCGGGGCATATGAGCCCGGCACGGTGGCCGATATAATCGAAGCGCTCTTTAGTTAACTGCTTCATTTGACTCCGCCGGGCACTGGACTGGATTGAACATCCTCGCAATTTGCGAAGATGTTCCCAGTGGAAGTATATGAAAAGGAGGAAGATTCTGTCAATGTCGAGCTTTAAAACTATTTTTTTACCTCTATTGAATTCGTTTCAAAGGACGTATAGATTATTCAAAAAAGTAACGGAGTGCTTTCTTGAAACAGGTGAGTCTTCGCATTTTAGCCGTCTTCTTTATTTCTGCAACGCTCCTCGCATATGAACTGGGAATAATGCGTATCTTTTCCGTCGGAAACTGGTCGAATTTCGGCTCCATGGTTATCAGCATCGGCCTGTTAGGTTTTGGTGCTGCGGGAACGCTGCTCACTTTTATTCACGATCGTATCCGCCGGCACCCGCAGCGCTGGATGGAATGGCTTTCCATTTTACTTCTTCCGGCCATGGCAGGAGCGCAGGCCGCGGCCCAGTACGTCCCGTTCAATCCGGTCTTTATAGTATCCGATCCAAGGCAGGTTATGCTCCTGGGAGTCTTTTACCTCCTGTACGCTATTCCCTTTTTTACAGGCGCCATGTTCATCGGTATCTCATTTACTACGTTAAGCAGCCGAATATACAAACTCTATTTCTGGAATATGATCGGTTCAGGAATAGGGGTATTCGTTATACTCGCCTGTATGTATATACTGCCGCCGGAAAAACTGATTATCCCAATCCTTGCCTTAGGACTGATTGCTTCTCTCCTCTGTTTAATACGGATAAGCGTTGCTTCCGGCAGTACATGGATACCCCTGCCTCAGTTTGCATTGAGTCTCGGGTCGTTTATTGTCTCCCTGGTTATTATTTTCGTTTTCGGAAAGATACAAGTTTCCGACTTCAAGGCGATTAGTTATGCCCGAAGATTTCCAGACTCCGTACTCGAACACCGCTCTTTCGGACCCATCGGTGAGATGCATGTATACTCAAGCGCCTATTTTCACTTTGCACCGGGTTTAAGTGATAATGCTACAATAAATCTAAAAACGCTTCCCAATCAGGCATACATGGGCTTGTATATCGACGGGAATGGTCCCATAGGAATTATGAGGAAGCTGGTATTTCAGGAGGCGGATTATCTCGATTACCTTCCCATGACCGCACCGTACCTGCTCCTTACAAGCCCGAAAGTACTTTTAGTAAAACTCGGCGGCGGAATAAGTGCTTTTACTTCCCTGCATAATAACGCCGGTTCTGTCCAGGTAGTCGAATCCAACCCGGCCGTTGTTTCACTCTTGAAGGATGATCCTGTTATCAGGAAATACAACGGAAATCTTTTACAAGACCCGCGTGTAAAAATACGGGTTGATGAACCCCGGGCTTACTGCGCTACAACAAAGGAGAGATTCAATCTGGTGGAAATAAGCCTGATCGATTCCATCGGCCTATCGCAGGATGGAGGCTATCCGGTTGAGGAAAACTATATTTATACGGTTGAAGCCATAAAGGACTATATGAGATGCCTCCTCCCAGGCGGTATCCTGTCCCTGACAATCTGGAATAAACTTGACCCGCCCCGAAACGTGCCGAAACTTTTAGCAACGATGGTTGAATCTTTGGTATCCCAGGGTATCAAAAACCCGGGGCAACACCTGTTTGTCTTCGATCTCCTGTATTCAACCGCCACCATACTTGTAAAATCCACTCCCTTCACCTGGGAAGAAATTCAAACACTGAAAGATTTCTGTGAAACCAGGTCTTTCGAGATAATACACTATCCAGGTATACCCCTGCGCGATAAAAATTTCGAAAGGATTCTTCGAACTTACAGAGACATATTTAAAAAGAACAGGGCAGTCTCTGGAAGCAGTACCGATGTTCCCGAGCTGCTGCCTGGGGACCTCTACCATTTTACTCTTGCCTGGCTGCTTTCGGACCTGGGAGAAGAATTGGAACATCAGTATATTTTTGATATCCGGCCGGCACATGATGACAGGCCTTATTACTCTGCCTATATCAAACCCTTAAATATCGGCTGGTTCCTTGATCAGCTTAAGGATGTTTCAGATGAATGGGGATATCTCATGCTTGCTGCGACTTTCGTACAATCGATATTCTTCAGTATTTTTATCATTCTAATACCTGTAATTGGTAAACGGGTTGGGAAAACGAACGGTAATGCCGGTTCCGGTACAAAAAAGGTTAGAGGTACCACCGGTATCATTATCTATTTTATCTGCCTCGGCCTGGGGTATATGATAGTAGAAATTTTTTTGATCCAGCAGCTTATCCTGTTCCTGGCGGATCCAATCTTCTCCGTTTCAATCGTCATAACCACGCTCCTGGTTGTATCGGGTTGCGGAAGTCTCTTCAGCCAGATATTCAGAAAAAAACGAACCCTCGGTATCAGGGTCGCAGTTGGGATATTGGGACTGACCATTCTCTTTTATCTGTTCGGGCTTCCCATTCTCCTTCGTCATTTCCTGGGCTCACTTTTCATCATTCGAGTCCTCTTATCTATAGCATTTATCATTCCGGCCGCGTTCTGCCTGGGCATGCCTTTCCCCTCCGGTTTATCCGCCTTAACGGAAAACCGTCCTGTTCTTCTGCCGTGGGCGTGGGGGGTGAACGGCGCATTTTCTGTGTCGGGTACAATTCTTGCGAGGCTGGTATCCGTTTCATTTGGATTTAATGTTACCCTTTTGGTCGCCTTAAGTCTTTACATTGTTGCCGCGGTATTATTCCCCCGTACCGAGACCCGGTAAGGAGAAGTATGTCTAAAAGTCCCTGTAGATTTCGAGAACATTAACAGTTTTAAGGGCATTAAAAAGGTTTGAGGAAGAATAGTACCTGTTCGCGCCGATCATGCTGAAGCCGTCGGCATACCGCATTGTATTCCCTGCCCAGTCGCCGGGCATGGGGTCATACACTATAAAATAGTTTTTATCAAAACTGTAGCCTTTGAGCAGAATATAATGTCCCCCGGCATCTTCGTAGTATCGGCCGAATAAATTATACCTGGGATCTCCTTTTACCTCTTCGATCATCCCGCTGTTAAGCAGCACGAGGGCGAGTCGATCGTTGGTGATAATTCGTATAAGATCATCGATGGAATCGATAGAGGCTTCGCTGAAATGTACCTGGTGCCTGCGAAGTGAGTTTTTCATATCTTCAAAATTTATGGCACCGTCGGGAGAAGGATAACCGATTTCCCCACGAATAGAGTTGACTGAAACGTCCACTCCTTTTGACCAGAGAATTGCCATAGAGATAAGCGCCGGGCCGCAATTCCCACGTCCCGTACCATACTGGGTTTTGTACCAGTTAATGTCATTCCGGCCGGCATGTTTTGAGGGGAGGGGACTTATAAAACAGTAAATATTTTTTTTAAATCCCGGGGCGCTGATTGAAACCCGGGTATATCCCGCCCTGGCGGCTTTCAGCACATAGCTTTTCTGTTTCCTCTCAAAAAGGGATGCGTTTTCCGACAGTGATAACGAGGCACCATCCGAACCGAGAGATTTCTTAACGAAGGAGAGATCCAATTCCTCGCCTTTATTCAGAGTAACATAGTTTGCAGCCGAATGTGTTTCCTTGCCTGCTTTCGGAGTCTCGTCACTTTCCCCGGCAGATACTTCTTTCAGTATGCCGGTGTATTTATAGGTGTCATGGGCGGTTACAGGCCCGGAAGAGATAAAAAGAAAGTAAAACATAAGGAAAAGAATTATCGGAATAAAAGAAAACGCTATTCTCTTTATTTCGATTTTTCTACTGTTCGAAATAAGTATATCCCCGCAGTCCGTTTTCATAAGCTTC
>JBFMGN010000018.1:0-15263 GCA_040752435.1 Spirochaetota bacterium | reverse complement strand
TATCAAATGGCGCCAAAGGAATAGTTGTTGAAACGGATCCACAGAATCCCAGACATCCGATAATCAAACTCTTAATAAACCAGCAAGGAGTTGCATTCCCTGAGCAGCCTATCCTGCATTTGAAAGAAGGTGACTCTATTCAGGTAGTAAGACCCCTTGTAAAAAAAGAACTGCAGCAACTAAAAGCCCTGCAGGCTCTATTGTAGGACTGTACCCTAGAATATTAAATTGAACTATATATTAAGCTTCACTAAATAATAAATACCGGATATAACGAGTAAGGTATGGGTATAGATATGCAGACAGTCGAGGTAACATTTCCTTCTGGAAAAAAACAGGTAGTATCGTATGGAACACGGGTAAAAGACCTGATCAACAATAATTCCGAATTTTCCAAAAACCAGTTTCCTATTATTGCAGCCCAGATTAATAATGAGATAGTAAGCTTGTCTTTTAAAGTGGAAATTAATTCCTTTTTAAAACCTGTAACTTACGATAGCAGTATTGGTGCTAATATTTACCGACGGTCTCTCTGTTTCCTGCTTGCTATCTCCGCTAAGGAACTTTTCCCTCACCGCAGGCTTGTAATCGGCCATTCCCTGGGGAATGGGTATTACTATTACTTTGATGGTTTTACCGATATAAACGATCAGGATATAAAAAATATTGAAACGCGCATGCGTGAGATCGTAGAAATGGATATACCAATCCAGCGAAAAGTCCTTTCTTACTCGGATGCCCTCAGACTATTTAAAGAGATGAATCAGCCTGATACCATGCTGCTGATTCAACAGACAAACGACAGCAAAATACCCATCTACGAATGCGGGGAATTCAGAGATCTATCCCACGGCCCTCTTGCACCGAATACCGGTATGCTTAAATACTTTGAACTGAAAAATTATAAACAGGGATTCCTGCTGCGCTATCCTCCTGAAGGCGGTTCAATAGAAATACCTCCTTTCGAGGACGTGGAAGTACTGTTTTCGATTTATAAAGAATATAAAGCCTGGGGAAAAATCCTGAATGTAAACAGTGTGGGCAAACTGAATGAACTTATCTCGGACGGTGATATCGACCAGTTTATTCTGGTGGCGGAAACACTGCATAATAAAAAGATAGCGGAAATTGCAGACCGTATTCATGCGCAGAAAGACTCCGTAAGGGTCGTGCTTATTGCCGGACCCTCGTCATCCGGTAAAACCACCTTTACCCAAAAGCTGGCTATCCAACTGAGAGTTTTGGGCTTTAATCCGGTGACTATTTCTCTGGACGATTACTTCATACCAAGAGAGCTGAATCCAAAAGATGAAAACGGCAATTTTGATTTTGAAGCGCTTGAGGCCATTGACGTGCCCCTGTTGAATCAACACTTGATCGATCTTTTTAAAGGCACAGAGGTGATTATTCCCGATTTTGATTTTAAAACCGGTAACAGGCGGCCTGGGGGCAAACCCCTTAAACTTTCCGACAGAAACATAATAATCATGGAGGGAATTCACGGGCTTAATGATAAGCTTACACCTTTAATAGATAAAGATCAGAAATACAAGATCTACATCTCCGCCCTTACCCAATTGAATCTCGACGATCACAACAGAATTTCGACCACGGATAACCGGCTTTTAAGAAGAATTGTCCGGGATTACCTGTTCAGGGGGTACAGCGCACTGGAAACATTATCACGCTGGCCTTCCGTCAGGCGGGGCGAAAATAAAAATATCTTCCCGTATCAAAGCAACGCCGATTCGGCCTTCAATTCAGCTTTGGATTATGAGCTTGCAGTTCTGAAGATGTATGCAACACCGCTTTTAAAAAGCGTTAAACCTTACCATGAACAGTACGCGGAAGCGATGCGTCTCTTAAACTTCATCGACAATTTCAACCCAATACACGCCAAACATGTGCCGGACGATTCAATCTTACGGGAGTTTATCGGGGACAGCATCTTTAAGTACTGACGTTTTTTTAAAGCTTCTTTTTCACCACCCTTACGGGTAATGGCAATGGGAATCCGTAGCTGTGCGTTTTTCATTGGCAATGCGCGCGACCCTTTTGATAGAAGCTATCATTTGCTCAATCGCGGCGGATGTCCGGCTTGCGGTTTTCTCTAAAATAATCCGGACCAGTTCCCTTTTTGCGTGGGGCATTTCAACCGAACTTGTAATAATTTCAAAAAGTTCTCCCGAGGTGTCATTTCAGCACCGAACCGTTTTAGATGTCCAGTAAATACCTGGCAATCTATAAGTTTGATACCTAAGGAGGCACTTTTTCTAACAAATTCCACAAAAGCCGCTTTTGAAGCATTGGAAACTCTTGTAAACATGGATTCACCGAAAAAGCAACTGCCTAAGGAGACACCGTACAACCCCCCGGCAAGTCTTCTGTTCTGCCATGCTTCAACACTATGAGCATACCCTAATTCATGAAGATGAATATACGCCTTAAGCATTTCCCGCGTAATCCATGTTCCCGGCTGGTCTTTCCGTCTGGCATTCCGGCATCCTTTAATTACACTGCTGAAATCTTTATCAGCGGTAAAAGTGAATACCTTTCTTTTGAGTATCTTTTCCAGTGACGCGGGGATATGCAGCTTTTCCGGGAAGAGTATAAAGCGCGGATCCGGACTCCACCAGAGAATGGGTTCACCCCCGGAATACCATGGAAAAATTCCCTGCCTGTAGGCTGAAAGAAGCATCCCGGGACTCAAGTTGCCGCCCATGGCGACTATTCCTTCCGGTGTTGCATTCTCTATCGGGGGGAATTGAAAGAAAATATCCTCGGAAAGATAGGGGAAATCAGATATCACTTTTCTTTGATAACTCTGATTACCACATCATCGTTTTCAAGATCAACCACGGCTTTACCGCCGCCGGATAGTTCTCCGAAGAGGACGGCATCTACAAAGTAGGATTTTACCTTGTCCTGAACCAACCGGGAAATATTACGTGCCCCGAACTCAGCGGAATATCCTTTCAGAGCGATCCATTTTCTCGCTGCACTCGTTACTTCAATTTCAACGGACTTTTCAGAAAGCTGGGCTTCAAAGGCCCGTATTTCCTTATCAACGATTTGGAGGACAGTTTCGTCGCCTAAGCGATTGAATGAGACCACCTTATCCAGACGATTTCTGAACTCCGGAGAGAAAGTTTTTTCAACGGCATCTGTGACAACATTTTCGGTCACCTGGCGTTCGCCAAAACCAATAAGAGGTTTCCCGATATCCCGTGCGCCGGCGTTGGAAGTCAGTATTATTATTACATTTCTGAAATCCGCCTTCCGGCCGGCATTATCCGTTAAAGTGGCATAATCCATTACCTGTAAAAGGACATTGAAGATATCCTGGTGCGCTTTTTCAATTTCATCCAGTAAGAGTACAGCGTGGGGGGTCTTTCTGATAGCATCGGTTAAAAGACCGCCTTCCTCATAGCCAACATACCCCGGAGGTGATCCAATAAGCCGGGCAACGGTATGTTTCTCCTGGTATTCGCTCATATCGAAACGGTGCAGCGTAATTCCGAGGATCTCGGCCAATTGCCTGGCGAGCTCGGTCTTGCCCACACCCGTGGGTCCCACAAACAGGAATGAAGCCACCGGTTTATTGGGTTCTCTGAATCCGGCCCTGGAGCGTTTCACCGCCTGAACAACCGCTTCGACGGCGCCGTCCTGGCCGAAGACCCGTTCCATGAGTTTTCCTTTCAGGTCTTTAAGCCTGTCAACCTCGGAAGCGGAAACTGTCTTTACCGGAATACGGGCGATTTTGGAGACAACTGCCTCCATATCTTCAACCGTCACGGTTACCGGATTAACATCATTCCGCATTTCCTTAAAATTAATTATTCGCATATAAGCACCGGCCTCATCGATTACATCGATGGCTTTATCGGGTAGATGGCGGTCATTAATATACTGATGAGAGAGGTCTACCGCCGCACGAATCGCTCCATCGGCGTAAACAACGTTGTGGAATTTCTCGTACCGTTCACGCAGACCCAGCAGTATTTCATAGGTTTCATCCGGCGTTGTTTCCGTTACTTCGATTTTCTGGAACCTCCTTGAAAGAGCACGATCTTTTTCGAAATACTTTTTATACTCTTCAAATGTCGTAGAACCGATACACCGTAAGTTGCCCGATGCCAGAGCAGGCTTAAGAAGGTTCGAGGCATCCATGGAACCGCCGGAAACTGCTCCGGCGCCGATTATGGTGTGAATCTCGTCGATAAAGAGAATTACCTTTTCCTGGTTCTGAAGTTCGCTTATAACGCGTTTCATCCGTTCCTCGAAATCACCGCGGAACTTTGTACCGGCAAGCATGCTGCCCATGTCCAGGGAATAGATACGAAAGCCTTTAAGGAGCTTCGGCACCTTTTCCGAAGCGATCCTCTGGGCCAATCCTTCGGCAATAGCCGTCTTCCCTACTCCTGGATCCCCAACCAGGACAGGATTATTTTTAAGCCGCCTGCACAGAACCTGGACTGTCCGCTCAAGAATGTCATCCCGGCCAATAAGCGGTTCCAGCTTGCCTTCTCTGGCCAGGCTTGTCAGTTCTGTGGTAAAAGAGGCTAAAAAACCTTTCTCCTTCTTGTTTTTCTCCTTGGTCGAGACCGCTTCGCCGTTCGGGGAATGGTTCTTGTTATTCCTTAAAAAGGCACCAAAACCGCTGCTTTCATAACTATCATTTTCCGAGAGATAAACATCGTGGGATACAGCTTTAAGAAGCTCATAACGTGATATACCGGCTTTCTTCATGAAGTAAGAACCATACGCTTTTTCGGTATCGTAAATTGAAACAATTATATCCCCAATGTCAACTTCTCTCTTCTGGGAAGACTCTGTATGAAATACCGCGCGTTCTATTATCTCCTGGAAACCCAGGGATTGGATCGGTTCGCTGTTTTTTACTACCGGAACACGTTTCTTCAAATGTTCCTCTATATCTTTCTTAATGCTGTCAGGGTCCGCCCCGCAGGCTTCCATTATCTCCCTGGGAAGGTCAAAAAACATGGCAGCATAAAGCACATGTTCGGCGGTTAAGTATTCATGGTGGCGTTGTTTTGCATCCTGGTAGGCGGCGTTGAGGACCGCCTGTACTGTTTCGTCGATCTTCATAAAATTCTATCAGGCTTTCTCCATGGTACATTTTAAAGGGAACTCTCTTTCTTTTGCGATCTGCCGTACCTGGGCAACTTTAGTGGCTGCAATATCGTAGGTATAAACACCTACATTTCCCTTCCCTTTTCTATGGACATCCAGCATAATCTTGGTCGCTTCTATCAGGGACTTATGAAACACCCTTTCCAGCACCTCCACCACAAATTCCATAGTAGTATAATGATCATTATGCAGAATCACCCGGAACATCTCCGGTTCTTTTAACTGTTCCTGTATATCCTCGGCCAGTCCTGTATCAAAGATCTTCTCCGGATTATTATCGGCTGCCATATTGTCTATATATTACTATATTCTGCGTAACCTCGACAAGAGAGATCTATATTATATCTCCCTTTTATTCCAATGGGTATTAAGCGGCGAGTCAAGATACTCGGCATAATAGCATATTTCTGTTATACTTATATGTTAATACTAAAAGGAGTGAGGTTTATCTATATGGAGGATACCAGAAAATTTGTCATCGGTTTCGATCTTGGTGGCACAAAAATGATCAGTGCTCTGCTTGAGAAGGAGACGATCAAGGGCAGGGCAAAATGCACAACCAATGCCCAAAGCGGCATCGATTCCGTAGTAGATTCGATTATTCAATGCATCCATAAATCCCTGGAAAAAGCAAAGGTTACCATCAATGAAGTGTTGGGAATAGGTATTGCCGTCCCCGGTGTAATAAACAGAAAGGAGGGGATAGTAGTATATACTCCGAATCTTGGATTTAACAATTTCAATCTTCTCGAAATTTTGCAGCGTGAATTTCAAATTCCAATAATTCTGGAAAACGATGTAAATGCTGGCGTATACGGCGAATATTCAAAGGGAGCCGCCCGGGGATATCGTCATATTGTCGGTATTTTCCCAGGTACAGGCATCGGCGGCGGATTAATTCTGGATGGAAAACTGTACCACGGGGCCACCGGTAATGCCGGAGAAATTGGGCATATGATCATCCAGAACGAGGGCGCTCTCTGTGGATGCGGGCAGTACGGGTGCCTTGAAGCTCACGCCAGCCGGCGCGCGATGGCAAAAGAGGCCGTAGCCATAACAAGTGCCGGCGGCGCCCCTTTGACGCTCCAGGAGGCAGGTACTGATTTCAAGCGGTTTAAAAGCAAGGTTTTTGCAAATGCATACGAGAGGGGAGAAGAATCGATTAAAGCGGTAGTGAAAAAAGCGGCATATTATCTCGGTATTGGAATGGCCAACTGTGTAAATATATTCAACCCGGAAGTAATAGTTCTGGGTGGTGGACTTGTGGAAAAACTCGGAAAGGAGTATGTAGCCGAGGCTGAAAAATCGATGCGGGCGCATGCCCTGCCCGCCCTGGTAAAGGATGTAAAGGTAGTGGAAGCCAGTCTCGGTGATGATGCTATTATATACGGAGCTGCCAATATCGCCCGGGACGAACTAATAATGAAAAATTTCGAATAGGAAATCAATCGATCAAATATATGGCTGCATTTTCCGAGACTGATGGAGAAACCAGGCTCATTGCAATAATTGACATCGGGTCAACCGCTATCCGTATGGTTGTAGTGGAAATTAAAACATCCAACGAGTGGAAAATTCTTGAGAGGGTCGGAAAGACCGTTCCACTGGGAAAGGATGTTTTCGTAACTGGTAAAATAAGCAGAGAAACCATGGCACTCTCCATAAAAATAATAGCCAGTTTTAAAGAGTTATTGAAGGGGTGGCAGATCACAGACCGGGATATTCGTGTTATTGCCACCACCGCTATACGGGAAGCAAATAATAAGGACATTTTTATCGACCGGGTAGCAGTCCGAACAGGCTTAAAAATAAGTATTGTTGAAGGTATTGAAGAAAATCGTCTTACATATATGGCGGTTCAGTGGGCAATAAAAGAGCTTAAGCCTCAGCTTGCCAGGTCTAATTCAATTATAATTGAAGTGGGAGGTGGAAGTACCGAACTTATGCTCCTGCAACGAAGCCGAATGGTCGCCGCCCATTCACTTCATATCGGGACATCCCGTATCGAGCAGCAGATAAAATCATCCCACAGCACGAGCGGTTATCTCGTCCGGTTTTTCCACGAGCGTATTGGTACAATGAGGGAAATGCTGGATGCGGAGCTGAAACTGAAGCGCATCAGGTATTATATCGCGGTAGGGGGCGACGCCCGGCTGGCGGCTTCGAAAATAGGCCGGCCGGTGAATGAGCTTTATTCGGTAATTGAAAAACCGGAACTGGAAACCTTTGTCAAAGAAATCCAGAATTTTTCAATCGACGAAGTCGTCCATCATCTTCAAATATCCTATCACGATGCCGAAGGGCTTGTCTCCGGGCTTTTGATTTACCTGATGTTTATGGACGGGACAAACGCTACGCAGCTTATAGTCCCCAATGTCAGTATCAGGGAAGGAATGCTTTTAAGCATCACTATGGGTCCCGATCCGGAGATTCAAGAAAACTTCTATGATCAGGTAATCGCTTCCGCCCTTAACCTCGGCCGGAAATATCATTTCGATGAAAAACATGCCCGCCATGTATCACGCCTTGCCCTCAAGCTATTCGACAGTATGAGAGAAGAACACGGTTTTGGGAACCATTCACGGTTGTTACTGGAAATCGCCGGATTACTTCACGACATTGGAACTTTTGTCCATACGAGCAGCCATCATAAACACGGTCAATACCTGGTATCGAATTCCGACATTTTCGGCATGCATCGGGACGACATAAAAATTTTATCAAATGTCGTACGGTACCACAGGAAGACAATGCCTTTGCCGTCCCACCGGAGTTACATCTCCCTTTCAATGGAAGAACGCATTCGGGTTATGAAACTGGCGGCCATCCTACGGGTCGCCGACGCCCTCGACCGTGGGCATACCCAGCGGATAAAAAACTTTTCCCTGAAAAAAACAGAAAATGAACTCATACTGACCTGTGAGTATAAAGGCGATATTTCCCTGGAACGGTTCGGCCTCACCGGAAAAGCCGGCATGTACGAGGATGTTTTCGGCTTAAAGGTAATCCTGGTATAAATATATAGAGAAGAGATTGTCTATGGAGTCAGCAAAGAAAAAGAATGCCTCTGTTATCGAAAAGCCGGTCTTTTTTAACCGCGAATTGAGCTGGATAGAGTTTAACAAAAGAGTTTTACTGGAAGGATTGGATAAATCAAACCCGATTCTTGAAAGGCTCAAATTTTTGTCGATAGTCAGCTCAAACTTCGACGAATTTTTTATGATCAGGGTTGCATCTCTTAAACGCCAGTTGGAAAAGAGCGACCGGGTTCGCTGCCCGTCGGGCCTTTGCCCATCAAAACAGCTTGAGATTATTAAAGAACGGGTTAATTATATTATTCAGTCCCAGGCAAAATGCCTTGAGAGAGAAATCTTTCCCGCTATGGCGGAACAGGGCCTGATTTATGTACGGCCTGAAAAGTACAGCCTGCAACAGGCGAAACGGGTTGAGACCATTTTTGCCAACGATATTTTCCTTAATCTGACACCCGTTCGGGTTGCCGGTGAAAAGGACTTCCCTTTTACTAACGGCCTCCGCCTGTACATCATGTTTCAACTGCAGCCTCTGGCAGGGCAAAGCAACGAACAGTCACCGATGATATCCATCGTCCAGATACCCGCCATTTTAAAACGTTTCTTCTGGCTTCCGGGAGAGGATGGAAAGCAGTCTTTCTCCCTGATCGAAGATATTATCATAAATAATGCGGGTATGCTTTTTCATGGATACAAAATCAAAGACTACCTGTTGTTCCGGGTGACCAGGGACGCGGATCTGGGGGTGGATGAAGAGCGGGATGAAGATTTTCTTGAAGCCATGGAGGAAGTACTGATTAACAGGCAGTATAGCCATCTTGTCAGGCTGGAGTTAAGCTCGCATTCTCCTTTCTTAAAAAATTTCTTAACACAATCTCTCAATATTGCAGAACAGGATGTGTATGAAATCCCCGGCCCCCTGGACTTGAAGAGCTTTATAGATCTAACTACGATCCCCGGATATGATGCCATGAAATTCGAAGAATGGAACCCGGTACAGCCCAGGGAGATTCCGGATGACACGCGCATTTGGGATATTCTAAAACGGAAAGATATTATACTGAATCATCCTTATGAATCCTTCGACAGTGTGGTACGCCTGATAAGCGAAGCGGCCATGGACCCGGATGTACTTACGATAAAGATAACCCTATACAGAACGAGCGGTGATTCCCCAATCGTAACTGCATTAGGCCAGGCAGCGAAAAACGGAAAACAGGTAACGGCGATGATCGAACTTAAGGCGCGGTTTGACGAGGAAAGAAATATCGGGTGGGCCCAACAGCTTGAGCAGGCAGGGGTTATTGTTGTGTACGGAATTCCCCAGCTTAAGGTCCACGCAAAGGCCGCCCTTATAATCCGAAAGGAACCGGGAGAAGTTAAACGGTATGTTCATCTAGGCACAGGCAATTACAACGATACGACGGCCAAACTGTATACCGATATCGGCTTTTTAAGCGCACGGGATGATATAACCTATGAAACGGCCCTCTTCTTTAATGCAATTACCGGGTATTCATCCATACCTCATTTAACAAAACTCGTGATGGCTCCTCACGGTCTGAAAACAAAGCTTCTGAAACTTATTGAAAGGGAAGCAGAACGGAGTACCCCGGAAAATCCAGGCCTGATAATGGCGAAACTCAATTCCCTCGCCGATGTAGATATAATCAAAGCACTCTACAACGCGTCTCAGGCCGGCGTTAAAATAATGCTTAATATAAGGGGAATTTGTATGCTGGTTCCAGGGGTGAAAAATATAAGCGAGCGAATAACCGTTGTAAGTATAGTTGACAGATTTCTGGAACATACTCGCATCTTCTACTTTTACAATACCGGACAAACCGAGGTCTTTTTATCCAGCGCAGACTGGATGCCGAGAAATCTTGAGCGCAGGGTAGAACTCATGTTTCCCGTGGAACAAGAAAACCTGAAAAAACGCATAATTGGAAACTTGCATTTCTTTTTTAAGGATAACCAAAAGGCCCATCTCCTTCAAAAAGATGGAACATACAAGAAAAAAGTCCCTTTAAACAATGAACAGAAAGTCCGCGCTCAGCAGTCTCTCTATGAACAGTCGCAATTCGCCGAAAAGACAATAAGAAATCCACCAAAAGGCGAGTTTACAGTACGGCGAATACCCCCGGGGATAAACAAATGACAAGATTCGGTGAATACCCGGCTAATCACCCGTAAAGATGCAAATATTCATCTAAAAGCTTTAAGGTATCATCTTTGCATTTCCCGCACGAAGTACCGATCTTCGTCCGTTTCTGGAGGTCTTCATAGTTCTTTACCCCTTCCTTAACCGCTTTTTCAATATCCTTATCCGTCACGTTCATGCACTCGCAGACAATTCTTGCGTTCTCTTTCTCCAGTTTGTTTTCCAGGTGATTTCTTTTATAGTAGTCCTCAATAGCGGCACGCAGGGCTTTATCGCCCAGCACTGAACAGTGAATTTTATTCTCAGGCAATCCCCCCAATCTTCCTGCAATATCCTCCGGTTTCAGATGATAGGCATCCTCAAGCTGCATACCTTTAACGGCTTCAGAAAGCATCGAGGTACTGGCGATAGCACTGGCACAACCATAGGTCTTCCATCTACAATCGGTAATTTTGCCATCCTCAACCTTGATGGTGATCATCATCTGATCCCCGCAGCGCATGTTTCCGACAATCCCTTTACCATCATCATCAAATGAATCCTCATCATGGAGTACATTTCTGGGATTCATAAAATGGTCTTTAACAATATCCGAATATGTCCACCCAAATTGTTTATCCATATACTACCTGCTCTTTCCCCCTGAAATATAAACTGAAGACATATCTCTGATCCGCTTTATAATTTGTGAAAGTTTTTCCACTACATAATCCACCTCTTGCTCCGTGTTCCCGCGGCCAAGGCTGAAACGAATTGACCCGTGCGCCAGCTCGGGGCCGACCCCCGTTGCAAGAAGAACATGGGAAGGGGTCAGAGAACCAGTGGCGCAGGCAGATCCGGTTGACACGGCAACGCCTTCAAGATCAAGGTACAGTAAGATAGATTCGCCCTCAGCCCCGCTGAAGGATACATTCAAAGTTCCCGGCAGAGTATCCGTGGGATGCCCGTTGATTCGGATGTCCGGTATAGCACCCTCGATTCCGTTTTTAAGCCTTATTTTCAGAGCTTGTATCCGTCTGGCGTCTTTATCCATTTCCAGTCTCGCCATCTCGACTGCCTTTCCAAAACCGATTATTCCCTGACCGTTAATCGTACCGGCCCTCTTGCCTTCTTCCTGATGTCCTCCGTGTATGAAACTTCGCAAAGGTGAACCTTTTCTTATATACAGCGCACCCACCCCCTTGGGACCGTATAGTTTATGAGCAGATATACTTAAATAATCGATATCGAGCCATTTAACATCTACGGGAATTTTACCCACGGCCTGGACCGCATCGGTATGGACATATGCACCGTGGTAATGGGCGGTTGCAGCGATCTCCTTAATATTCTGAATAGTGCCGATTTCGTTATTGGCCATCATTATTGAAATCAAGGCGGTGCGTTCAGATGCCAGCTCTTCCAGTTCAGATGTATTGATCTTCCCTGAAACGTCAACGCCCACCCTATGTACCCGTACGCCGAAATCTTCCAGGTATTTGACGCTTTCCATGATGCAAGGGTGTTCTATGGTTGATGTTACAATCTCATCCCTGTCTTCCTTGTGCCGGCGGGATGAAACGGGGAGCGGCAGGAAAGTTTTTAAAACCGTGTTATTGGATTCAGACCCTCCGCTGGTAAAAATAATTTCAGATGGATCTGCATTGATAAAGGAAGCGATAATCTCCCGGGCCTGTTCTACTTTTTGCCTGGCGATCCTGCCGTGTTCATGCATGCTGGAGGGATTTCCGAATGTATCAAAATTCTCTACCAGTGCTTTTTTTACCTCGGGGTGCAGCGGGGTTGTGGCATTGTGATCCATATAAATGAGCTTTTTATTCATTGAAGCTTCCTTATGTATTAATCTTTAGAGAACCTCTATTTAGGGAACCACTATTTACTTATAGGTTGGTTCCAATATTTTATAAGCCTCACTTACTATCATCTTAAGTGTTTTCGCCTTGAAAAAATCTTCCAGATATACCTGGTACTCCTCCCATAACTTCCTGGTAGGACATGCTTTAAGCCTTTCACAGGCGGACACATCCTTTAAACAGGCAACAGATACGATTGGTCCTTCAATAGCCTCTATAATCTCGTAGAGTGTGATTGCCTCAGTCGCCCGTGCCAGCCTGTACCCTCCTTCCGGCCCGCGTATGCTCGTTATAATCCCCCCCCTCTTCAGCAGGGTAAAAATACTCTCTAGATATTTCTTTGAGATATTTTCTTTTTCAGCTACGCTACTGACCGTGACGATATTGTCCGCCGGGCTCAGAGCCAATTGAACCAGCGCTCTTATCCCATACCTGACCCGGGAGGGCACAACCAACATCTTTCCTTTTCTCCTCATCGCGGCTAAAGCCGCACCGAACTCCAATTGCTATAGTTGCATATTACCGAATCTGAAGCATCCTTTGTAACGGTGTGATTGCCCGCTCGGCAATCTCCGGATCAATTTCGATTACATGTTCCATTCTATCCATGGAATAAAAAACACTCTCAAGGGTGGTAAGCTTCATATTCTTACATACGGTAAGGTCGCTGGCAGGGACAAATGTCTTCTCCGGATTAGCCTTCCGTAATCTATAGAGGATTCCTTCTTCAGTACCGATAATAAATACCCTCTCCTTGGAGTTTATACAATACTTATAGATAAATTCAGTACTGCCGACTACATCGGCCTGTTCTATGACGTCCTTTGATGATTCCGGATGGACTACAACCACAGCGTCCGGATAGTGTCTCTTCTTTTCCATGATGTTTTGGGGAAGTATCCTTTGATGCACCGGACAAAACCCCGGCCAAAGTATCATTTCTCTGCCGGTTTTTTCGACTATGTACCTTCCCAGATGCCTGTCGGGCACAAAGATAATCTTTTTATCCGGTGGAATCGATTCGATAACTTTTACCGCGTTGGATGAAGTACAGCAAATATCACTTTCCGCTTTAACGGCTGCAGTCGTATTTACATAACTGACGACAATCGCGCCGGGATGCTCTTTTTTCATACTCGTAAGCCGCTCCGCCGAAGCCATATCAGCCATGGGACAGCCCGCCTCCTTTTCCGGAAGAAGGACCGTTTTCTTTGGATTCAGCAATTTGGCACTTTCCGCCATAAAATGAACTCCGCAGAAAACAATCAGCTTCGCATCGGTTTTTGAGGCCGCTATACACAATCCCAATGAATCACCTATAAAATCACCGAGCTCCTGCACTTCCGGTCGTTGATAGCTATGAACCAGAATAACAGCCTCATGCTTTTGCTTAAGATCCTTTATCCTGGATGCCAGATTTTTCAGCATACCCTATTATCCCTATAAGTTTTGTATGAAATATACCAAAAAGTAAAGAACTGGTCAAGGGGATAATCCCAAAATCCTGCAATTATAAATAAAGGCGCACCCTAAAGCCATTAATAGAGCGGAAATCTGAGGTACCTCGCTCTAATACTTTCGTGATGCCGCCCGGTACGGCGATTTCCGCCTTTTTTATTTGCTTTACGTACCAAAATTTACATTTCTGAAAGTAAAATGTAATGACGAGACTTATATTTTGAAGAAACCATTACTTTATGTGCGCCAAATCTGGAATTGCTATGCAAAATCTTAAAAAAATACAACAAATCAGGACAAGAGAATCAATAATAATTGAGCACATTGCCCGCACTAAAAAATCGACTTTTTTTTCCTAATAAAATTTTCCCCATACAATACGAAATCCTATGACCGGGGTATACGAAAGAAATGTCTGAAATAAACTACCTGGTATCACATTGCCGGTAACCTGATACCCGGCGTAAATCGTCGGCATAAACCAGCTTAACAGCGGTATACCTATTTCAAGCTCAAGCTCTTCAGAGACACAGAAAAATGCCTTGCCTGCCGTGGTTTCGTATCTACCGGTATAGACACCGCCGAACCCTGTCCAGCTTACAATAGCCACATGAAGGGGAAACCGGATTATACGCAGGCCGTTTACAATCCCGCCGAATCCGCCTGTAATTTTCGAACCGTTTCCAGCGTCCATTAAAACGTACCCGAAACCGCCTTTTATCCCATGTTTCTCCTGGATTCCGTATCCAAAACCACCGTAATATATAAGTCCCATATTATTGTTCAGGATGGTGTAGTTTTTAAAGAAAGGATATTGGGAAATCTGGTAGCCGAAGGTGATCCCGCCGCCGCCGTCGGCGAATACAACAATTCCTGGTATAAACAGCATAAAAATCGCGCTAAGCACAATAATTATTTCCCTCGCATTTCCGGGAATCTTAAGAATGTTCATTCAATACCTCCGCATGCTGCAGGCTCCACATATTAAACACCAGGGGTTGGGAAAACTGTTACTTTATTCCTGACTTATTTTTTTGCCTTTTCCTTAAAAAGGTACGATTTGGAGAAAAAACGCAGTTTCCTATACTTCTCAACATAACCGCAACTATCCGGCAGATAGCCGGAGAACATGGCATGGAAAATTGTAAGTTTTTTACAATCCACGCAGACTGAAAATCTTTTATCATAAACGGCGCAGGTGTTGTTTTTGAGATTCAAATACATACAGGGAGCATTAAAGTCTATATAGAGTCTGCCTGAAGGGGTATAGTGCTTTTCATAACAGCAAATACCACATTTTTTGCAGTGGGATTCCCACTTTTTTTTACTCTCGGCAGTTCTCCTGCGCAACCATTTCAACATACCATATCCCTTGACATGCTTTTAAAGTTCCTTAAGGCCAGCTAATATTCCAGGGGACCGAAATATCCTAACTCGTCTCTTCCGCTCTTTTTAAACAGGAAACTTTCCACTTCTACAGGAATATATGCTTCCCCAAAATTGGAATTTTTCAAAGATCTGTATTTCAGGACATACATGCCGTTTCTCCTCAAAAGCACATCGGCCGCGAGGCTGCCTATTCCATCAGGTTGATAAAGGTAA
>JBFMGN010000179.1:0-6570 GCA_040752435.1 Spirochaetota bacterium | reverse complement strand
AACCGAAGCGGCCTGGCCGCTGTCAATCGCTTTTATGCTGCCTTCCTTAATACCTTCTTTAAGCATGGCATTAATGAGTTGGTGATAGCTTTGATATAATTTTTGAATTTCATAACTGGTATCTGATTGAAGAGTTTGTGTCGCCTCACCAAAAACATTCAGCATAATCTTGCAAAAATCTCCCGCACGCGTATAATAATCGGTGATTAATCTTGTTATTTTCTTAATCTTTTCCAAAGGACGAATATTGCCTGTCAGAATCTCTTCTAAATATCCACCCATTTCGGCGGATTCTCTCTTAAACATGGCGAAAAATAGTTCTTCTTTTGATTTATAGTGCCAGTAAACGGTCCCCCGTCCGAGTTGAGCTTCTTCAGCTACCTCAGTCATGGTGGTTTTGTGAAATCCTTTTCTGGCGAAAACCCGGAGAGCAGCCTTAAGAATAATTTCTTTCTTAAGCGCCTTTTCTTCTTCCGTGCGGGCCATTTTCATAAATTTAACCATCGATAATATCTCCCATTATTAGACCGACTGGTTAGTCTAATTATACTAAACAAATTTTTATTTGTCAAGCATTTTTCGGAAATGGGGAACGCTCACGTGGTGTAAGGCACGGAGGGTCATGCGGCCGCCGGCAGGGTGACGGAGCAAGGATTTTGCCGGGCAGTTTATGGATTGCCGAAATCCGCGATGGCTTTTACAATCTGAGGATAACTTACTTTCCACACTCCGGGAGGCGGGTTCTCGGAAACCTGTATTTGGAGTCTGCCGGTATGGCCTCCCTGTTCAAGGATATTCATGGTTGCGGCATAAATGGTTTTTTCATCCGCCAGATGAACTGAAGATGGGAAGTTAAGCAGGAGCCGCATTTCAGGCCACAGAGTGACGGCATCCTTAACGCTGGTGTCGTTGTCCGGAGGGGGAGAGAATGAATCCAGTCCCCGGACTCCTGAAGTCCCGATAGGTTCCCAAAGCGGTTTGAGGTCTCCGTCCATGTGCACGATGAGAGGAACGTCTTTTCGATCCATAAGGTTTGAAACCCTCTGATAATATGGCACACAATACCTGTCAAACCTTTCTCTACCGATCAATGGAGCGCTTATGTTGTCACCGATCACAAGATAGGGGATGTCCACCTTTTCTGCCGCGTTATATACAACTTCCGCAGCCTGAAGCAGGAGTTCTCCGAGCAGATCGGCGGTTTCTCCTGCGATGTCAGGGTCGTCGGCCAGGTGAGAACTCAAGTCTGCCATCGAGACCCACTGAATCCAGAGCTGCTGGAAGGGTGTTCGCCCAATCCAGACGTGGGGCAATCCATTATCGCCCAGGTAACTCCATATCTGCCGTATCGGGGCCAGATCTTCGACCACCGTTATAGCCTTAAGGTAGCTTTTGAGTACCCGATAATCTTCCGCCCTTTTAATAAAGTATTCCTGAATGTGAGTTACTCCTTTTATCCCGGGCACGCATACCCGAATCTGCCGCAGCTCGCCGCGGGGAGTAACCAGGGTATCCTGAAAAGCCGGTTTTCCTTCATAAATAATATTTTCTGTTTTTATATGGCAGGCTGAATTAACGAATTTGTGTACTTCGGTCCAGACCAGTATTCCCATACTCTCTTGGCCGATTACCTTCCAGATGTCTTCATTTCTGCCTCCGATATTGTCGTATTGAACAAAGGGTACCCGATCGGTTTTCCTGCCTTGTATCACGCCAAGCATCCGCTCTTTTACTGTCATGTTATTCGCACTCCCCATGGTGTCCAACAAATGAATGGCGGTTTAAAAAAGGCCGGCGCTTTGAAAAAGTATATAGGATAATTGAAATTTTCAGGAGGTAAAAGATTAGCATTTGGTACACTAAATTAATTTTTCATTGCGTTCTCAAAATTTCTATGCTAATCTAGTTCACGCTTTGATTTGCCGGTAAGTATGAAAGCAGTCGAGAATAGAGTCCGTTTCGTTAATTTATTAAAATCCATGTGGAACAAAAGTCTAAAGATCAAAATACTCTCCTGCTTCATTGTCTTAAGTGTTTTGTCCTTTTCGATAATGTTTTATTTGGTCCATAATGCATATCATAAAGCCTCTGTTACCCAGTTGGGGATTGCGTCTCGCCAATCAATCCAGGCTCTCCAGTTGAATATAGACCTGTTTATTAACGAAATTCATGCTCTCGCTTTGGATATTTATTCGAATACGCGCATAAACAATTATCTGTTGGACTATAATCTTGATCCTGAAAGCGTTGGGTATATAAAACAAACGAGTATTATATCTGCGATAAAAGAATATCTTTTTCACCGGGATTATATTATTGACATCCGTATTTATACACGCGAGGCGGTTTTCTACGGCAGCCGGACGACAATTTCGTTGATAAATGACCCTTTTAAAGGCTCTATCTGGGAAGAGAAAGCATATTCAGCCGATGGCAGGATTGTCACAATACCTGCCTATGAACAGGCATATAATGCATCTGAGAGTAAATTGAAAAAATCATATAAAGTAGTTGCCTTAACGCGAGTGCTTAAAAACCTGAAAGAAATCTACAAGAATGAAAAAATTGGATTCATTGTAATTGATTTTGATGAGGAGTATCTGAAAAATGTGTACTCTGGAATCATTCCATCTTCTTATAGTTTTGTTGTTTTAACCGAAAACAACGGAAATGTGATTTCTTCATCAAACTCCGAGCTCAATGGACTCAATATTTATACTGACGAATACTTCGATACATTGCGCGACCAGGGTGACGGGTCTGTTACCGCTACAAGGGGGAAAAAGAATTATCTCATTTTATCAACCAGCCTTGCATCCTTTGGATGGAGGCTCTACCTCTGTTCGTCTATTAATGATTTTTTTTCCGGAGGCAAGGCGTTCACGACTTCTCTTCTTATCTTTACGGTCCTTTTGGTTGCCGGAAATTTCCTTATCAGTTATTTCGTAACCGCTGCGCTCTTTAAACCCCTTACATATGTTTCTGCCGCAATTAAACGGATAAAAGAAGGTGATCTTTCTTCGCGAATTGAAATACTAAGCCAGGATGAAATCGGAGAAGTCAGCATTCAGTTTAATCAGATGATTGAAACTGTAGAAAAACTGGTCAAAGAAAATTATGAGATACGACTTCATGAAAAAGACGCCGAGCTGGAATCATTACAGGCAAAAATACACCCGCACTTTCTTTACAATACACTTGATACCATATCATGGAAAGTGACACTGGCCGGATGCAGCGAGATAAATGAGCTAATAACCGCCTTGGGAGATCTATTGCGGTTTAATATACGCAGAGACAATAAGATTATTACACTCGATGAAAATATCAAGCAACTGGAGAGGTATATTTTTATCCAGAAAGCAAGGTACATGGACCGGTTCCTGGCGAAGTACCAAATTGCACCTGAAACGCGAAAACTCTTTTTGCATAAGTTTCTCATTCAGCCTGTTTTAGAAAATGCGATTATACATGGGTTGGAAGAAAAGACATCCGGCGGTCTTCTCTGCATAAGGAGTAGTATTAGGGAGGAAAACCTGGTAATCGAAGTCTACGATAACGGTAAAGGTATATCCGAAGATACGATCAAGAAAATATTTATCGGAACGAACGATGGAAACCATATCGGTCTTCTCAATGTACATAAAAGAATTCAATTATACTACGGAGAGGCCTATGGGGTCCAAATTGAGAGCAAAGTCGGTGAATACACCACGGTAAGGCTGATATTACCACAAATAAAGGAACTAGAGAGAATCAATGCGAACGGTAATGATTGTCGATGATGAACAGACCATCAGGAATGGATTGTCTTTTCTGATAAGTCGAATAAATGAGTATTCCGTCAATGCTGTTTGCGCGACTGCCGCGGAAGCCCTTAAAAAAATTACTAAATTGAGTCCGGATATAGTCTTCACCGATATACGCATGCCTGAAATGGATGGTTTTAGTTTTATTGATGCGTGCAGAAGAAAAGGCCGGCATCCTAAATTCATCATCATCAGCGGGTATGATGAATTCGAGTATGCGCGGAAAGCACACACTCTAAACACTTTCGACTTTCTTTTGAAACCTATAAATCATAAGCATCTTATAGATGTACTCAGGCGGGCTGCTGAGTTGCTCGATGTCGAAGAAAGGACAAAGGAGCAGAAAAGCAGAGAGATAGGCATCCTCGCGCTCCAGGGAACAAAAGCTTCAGTAACATTAGCAGAAGCATTAGCGCATGAAATTGGTTATGAGTTTAAAAAGATTCAGGTCATGGTGCTTGACTTCGGCGTTTCCATGAATACGGTTGACGGGTTATATGATGAAGACCGTCGAAAAATCGCAGACATATTGAATGCTCATTCGTATCAAAACCCCATCCTTGTTATACACAATAATTTGCTGGTGATTATCGTAGACTGCTTGAGTAAAAACGTAAATCTAATCGATACGATAGGTCGGGAAATCGTACGCAGTGCGGCCGGTGCTCATAATAAAAACGTTCGTTTGGGTATAGGTGGGATTTGCACAGGCCTCGGCAACTGTTCCATCTCCTATGAGCAGGCCAAAAGGGCTTTGGATTTTTCTATAGTAGATCCTGAAAGGAGGGTTTACTCCTTTAAACCGGAAGAATTAGCAATAGGGAACATAAATATCTATTTGGAAAAAGATCTTTCAATGATCGCGGGTGCCATCCGATCAAGAAATACTAATGAACTTTTACGAAACATTAATGTGTTTTTCGATAGAGTACAAAAAGAGTCCATTCCTGTACCAGCCATAATCGAGTACTATAAGAGAACAGTGGCTTATTTTCAATCAGTGATAGGAGTGAAAACTTCGGAACAAGCCAATGCGGAGATAAATACTTCTCTAGGCAACAGATCACTGGCCGATCTACGGTCGGATTTGCTTACGATGGCTTCCGATACAATGGAACAATTATCAACCTCAGAGGCGTTGAAGTACGGGCAGCTTATAAACAGCATTATCTCGTATATCAACATCCATTATATGGAAGACCTGAAAGAAAGTAAACTATGTAAAGAGTTTTTAGTTCATGCAAGTTACTTCTGCAAACTGTTTAAAGAAAAAACCGGAATAACTTTTAAACAATACCTGACTCATATCCGAATAGCTAAAGCCAAGGAGCTGCTTCGTTTTGAACAATACAAGGTGTATGAAATTGCCAGTCTTGTCGGTTTTGAAAACCCAAAGTATTTTTCCCGGATCTTCAGGGCTGAGACAGGCGTTACTCCTTGGGAGTATAAAAATAGCCTGGTAATAGTAAACGATATTTAAAAGAATCACCTTTAAAAAAAGTGAACTATTTCCTAAATCCGAGTACTTTACCATCCGGGTATAGTGGTATAAATAATATTTTTAACAATTTTAGCAATAGAGTCTGTCCGATAGCTAATCAGGAAATAAAACCGGAGGAGAAGAAAATGTCTTTTAAAGTCGCGTTTATAGGGGCCGGCAGCATTGGTTTTACCAGAGAATTAGTCAAAGATATCCTGACCGTGCCTGAATTCAGGCACGTTAAGCTCTCTTTCACCGACATAAATAGCTGGAATCTGGAAACGGTTACCAGTTTGTGCCAGAGAGACATTGACGAGAATGGGCTGGATATACAAATTGAAGCGACCACCAATCGACGCAAAACACTGCAAGGGGCAAAATACATATTCAATGTCGTCAGGATCGGTGGTCTTGATGCGTTTGCATTGGACATTGAAATCCCCCTTAAATATGGGATCGATCAATGTGTGGGAGATACACTCTGTGCCGGGGGGATCATGTATGCCCAAAGAGGCATAAACGCCATGCTTGCGTTCTGCAAAGATATTAGGGAGGTAAGCGCACCGGATGCCCTGTTCTTAAACTATGCGAATCCGAACGCGATGGTCACCTGGGCCTGCAATAAGTACGGCGGTGTAAAAACAATCGGCCTCTGTCATGGTGTCCAGAACGGGCATAAGCAGATTGCCGAAGTACTGGGACTCCCGCAGGAAGAGATTGATATCGTATGTGCCGGAATCAACCACCAAACCTGGTATATCCAGGTGAAACACAAGGGTCGTGACATGACCCGGCAGCTCCTCGCAGGGTTCGAGCATCATCCGGAATACAGCCGGACGGAGAAAGTCCGTATTGATATGCTGAAACGTTTTGGATATTACTGCACCGAATCCAACGGTCATCTGAGCGAATATCTGCCCTGGTACAGAAAAAGGTCTGATGAAATTATACAGTGGATTGATCTTGGTAACTGGATAAATGGAGAGACAGGCGGGTATCTCAGGGTTTGCACTGAAGGAAGAAACTGGTTTGAAAAGGATTATCCCAACTGGCTGAAGGAACCGGCCAAGCGGTTTTTGTCTTCCGAACGCAGCCAGGAACACGGAGCGTATATTCTTGAAGGGCTTGAAACTGGAAGGGTATATCGGGGACATTTTAATGTGGTAAACTACGGTACTATCACTAATCTGCCTCCGGATGCGGTGGTGGAAGTACCGGGATACGTCGATCGCAACGGTATAAGTATTCCCTCAATCGGCGCCCTGCCTTTAGGATGCGCGG
>JBFMGN010000178.1:0-6610 GCA_040752435.1 Spirochaetota bacterium | reverse complement strand
ATCTGTTTCGCTATTGTTCCCGAACCCATCTTCGAATCAGTAGGAGTCGGCCTGAACGAAAAAATGATAATTGCTATGTGGAACAAAAAAACTTTGATACTGTACGCAAACTTGTCGGCTATGCACGATTCACCTCCCCTGAAGCAGTCGAACTGTTAAATCGTCTTTATGCCATGCATGGACTGTTACAAAACTACATTTATCCGTCTCAACGCCTCGTAGAAAAGGTGCGCCTAGGCAGCACCGTCAAGAAACGTCATGATGTCCCGAAAACACCAGTTGCCCGATTGCTGGAGCGGAATGACATTGATGAATCGATCAAAATGAAGGTCCGAAATACAATCGCTGAGATCAATCCACTTGAAGTCGCTGCTGAGGTGATACGACTCCAACGCGAGCTCCTTCGGTATGCTGTCACCCATCCAACAAATTCTCATTTACTAAAGGAGACGAGAGCTAGATGAAATCGATTCTTTTTAGTTATATGATAAAATACCTTCAGCTAGATTTTAGTTTTGAGGCAACGACAGTATTTCAGCTAGATTCTATTTTGAGGCAACAGGGGGGCGGGAACCGGAAAAACAGAGAACATTCAGTCCTAAACCGGCAAAAAACGCTGCACCGGAGGGAAACGGCAAACCCCTTTGACCGCACAAACCAGTCAATTTCGCATTTATAAGCACAAAACCGCATTAAGCTGCCGGGAAAAGGACAGACTATCCCCCTCGACCGGATTCTGGGTGAGACTAGATCAGTTTAACGAAGCAGGATCGACCCCCGGGGGAGATCGGCCGATTTTTACTAAATGGCGAAGAATCCGCTTGATCTCCTCCGACTCCTGGATAACGGCAATCACCTGCATTTCCGATCCACACTTGGGGCAAATAAACGGGTCCACCTCGTAGACCTTCGAAAGCAGCCGCGCCCAGGCCCGTTTAATATCGGCATAGGTGAAATCGGAACCCGTGAAACTTCCTCCACGTCCGCTTGCGGCAATACGCCTGATCTTTCCCAGGGCCGGAAGGTAAAGCCATTGGTCGTTTGCCCCATTCGTGTGTTCCAGGTTGAGAAATCCCGTTCCTTTCACGTCCGCCAGGGCCGGTAAAGCAACACCCCTGAAGCTTCTGAAAGATAGAAAGAGGATGATACCCACAATTAACAGGGAGATGGGGAAAAGACGGCAGCCTGGACGGCAGGATTATCCTTCGGAAGAGTGGTCGTAATGTCGGTGGCCAGCCTCACCTTTGTGAGGCCATATCCAAGGACACCCGTAATCCCTGCGATTATCAGGATGGTGATGACAGGGTATTGCGTGATTATCTTTGCCAATGTTTTCATCTTCGCCTTTCTCCATTTCCGAATCTACCGATATGCCTGCTCAGATTTACCGGGTCCCAGTTAGACACATCCGAAGAAAACCAGGCCGGTAAAAAATGTAAAGTATTCCAATTAATATTGCTTAAAAATAATAATACGTTTTATATACGCATAAATAATATAGAGAATAATAATAATTAAACCATATGTCAAGTATTTTTTTCAATACAAGAGCAAATTACCTGTCAGTTAAATTATGTCTTCGGTTTTTCCATGCTGCCAGGAGATACTCTTTAAAGCCATACAGGGTGTAAACAGTCAGCGGCAGAAAGATAAGCTTGCGCGGGTTTATAATAGCTATACCGGAAGTTACGGCCACTACTAAAACCAGCTTTGAGAGACGCAACTGCGCAAGAGAGATGCGCTTGAAGTCAGGGTAGTGCAGCCGGCTTACCATCAAGGCGGCCATTGATAGAGTGAGTGCGGGATACAATGGGGACCGAATCTTTGCGCCGTATAGCACGAAAGAGGCTACTATGCACCCAGCCATAGTACTGGGTAGACCGATAAAATAGTCTGCCGGTATCTGTAAATTGAACCTGGCCAGCCGGAATCCGGCACACAGTACAAACAGGCCGGCCAGAACGGAACCGTACACTCCCAGGTACTGCAGATCCAAAACGTACATCGAGTGCCAGTAGTCGGGTAGCTTTGCTTTTGTCGTTCACGCCATACAGCCGCCCGTATATAAGCAGCGTCTCTTCTGCGGTAAGGTCGCCTTCCATCGAGGTGTTCTGCATGACGATACCGATACTTTCTCTGACTTTTCCCGGCGATTTTAACAGGTCGTAACCGCAGACCTCTGCTCTGCCCGCGCTGGGTTTGATCATCGTCGCCAGCATATGGACCGTAGTGGTCTTGCCGGCCCCGTTCACACCGAGAAAGCCAAAGATTTCTCCCTTTTGCACCTCCAAATCAAGATGCTGCACTGCAGTCAGGTCACCATATTTTTTTGATAGGCCGTAGGTTTTTATACTCATAATTCATTTTTTTAATATTACGTCATTAATACGCATTATAATAAAATAATAATTACTATAAACAAAGATGTCAAGCTTGAAAAGCGGTATTTTCTTCAATAGCGGAGGCGGCTGGTCTAGACTTGAAGCCTGGCACAGGAACGTCTTATCGCACATAACTTCCCGGCTCATTAAAATAGGTTTATAATTGATGTACGCGTGCCGGGCGAGACAGGGAGGTCGAACGCCCGGCCAGGCAATTATATTTTTTATGACGCCTATTAGGTAATCCTGAGATCTTGTTTTTAGGAGGCATTATAATGGCTGCAATTCAACTCTTAAACATATATAAAACCTTCGAAGTTAAAGCTGCGCCGCGGAACAGGGAAGAGCTGAGGCATTTTTTCTTCGACGAGGAAGAAAGTGAAATGAGTTTCTTTAATGAGGGAGTTGGAACAGCGTACCGCCGGTTTTTTATATCCAATCTGAATCTTACGATTCCTGACGGAAAGGTTTTGGTAATATTGGGTCCAAGCGGGTGCGGAAAAACCACCCTCTTAAGGATCATAGCGGGACTCATACAACCGGATAGAGGTGTAGTCTTGTTTAACGGAATAAATATGACGGATGTACATCCGGGAGAAAGGAAGATCGGTATGGTTTTCCAGGATTATGCCCTGTATCCGAATTTTACGGCGCGGGACAATGTTCTCTCATATTTTATATTTAGGAAACGAACTCCGGAAATTGATGAATTAGCTTTAGAGAAATACCGTAAAACAAGTGAGTTGTTAGGGGTTGATATTGAGTACCTGATGGATAAAATGCCCCGCAATTTATCGAGCGGCGAGAAACAGCGGGTTGCGCTGGGACGTTGTATAACCCGTGAACCTGCCTTGTTTCTTCTCGATGAACCCTTTTCCAATCTCGATCAAAAACTGCGGGAACGATATCGTATTCAATTAAAAAGGCTCTTGTGCCATTTTAATATTACAACAGTCTATGTAACGCATGATCAACATGAGGCCATGATCCTTGCGGATGAACTGGCCATTATGAATCATGGAAGCATTGAACAGGCAGGAACAATCGAAGAGGTTTATAACTTACCCGACAGCATCTTTATCGCCGATTTTTTAAATCCCTTCCCTGATACGCCGCCGATCAATCTTTTGGCAGGCAGAGACCTTTCCGAAAAACTTAAAGGAATAATAATCGGTGTCCGTTCCGAAGATATTCTTATCTGCAATAAAAAAGAAAGCAGGATATCGGGAATCGCTGCGGATATTCGCCCTGATTCCTTAAGGAAAAAATCGATTATCACTGTAAAGATCGGGCTGAATGAAGTTTTTTTTGAGATTCCGATCCAATCTTCCGTTAAAGTACACGATGAACTCCATTTAATTTTTAAGAAATACCATATTTTTGATAAAAGGAGCGGGAAACGGTTGGAAACCTGTTATTCCAATCAGATTCCCAGAGTGGATAAATCCACCCCCTGAATTACACCCTTCTAGTGAAATAGACCGACGCTGATTCAGAGATGCAGTCCAGCAGTCCAGAGCATTAGATTCCTGAATAAGCTGGCATAGTGACAGCCCACTTCAACAACTGAGAGGCCTGACATTAATCTGATTCGAGGTAGACCCCAATCCACCAGGCCGCTTGCCCAGTGGGGAGCTACATCCGAGGCGAAAGCAGCCGTTCTCCCCTGGCCGTAGAAACCGACGACCAGAAGCGGATTGACATCTACGGCGGCAAAAACGCAGTTCCCGCTTTCAGAAACTGTACCTTCTTCCAGCGGAGTAGTTCCCGTGGTATAGCGGATGCAGTTGAGAAGCACGTGCCCATCATCTTTCACTGTGACTTTATTAAATCCCCCAATACCCGGGGGAGATTTAAAGGGCAGGTTGTCGAGTATTTCGTGGTCACAAACTTTGCAGATTATGCAGGGATAGGGCCAGTTTACCCTGTCATCCTGATCTGACATAACTACGGGCAGTATATCCGCAAGGGGTGTGGAGTTGTACCCACCGTTTAGTCCGGTAAAAGATTCCCAGCCTCCGATCATCAGTAATCCTGTGCCATCGGCTACGAGCGAAGTGATAAGCTTAAACTGCTTACTGGTGAAATTGCTGGAAGGGTAATCGCTTAGTACTATAAGCCCTATTTCCGGCTGTGTAAGAATATGATCGTTACACTGTTCGTTGGAGGGGATATAGATATATGTTATATGGTAGTAATTCATGATGCCTGCCAGATACGAAGCTGCCGTATCCAGGCTGGTATCTCCGAAATAGATGACCTTCTTCCCCATCATAGTTTAAGTACTTTACCCGGTTTTTAGAGTGAAAGGGTTAAAGTTCGTGGAATAATCGTAGTAATCCTCATTCTCCAGGCGTTTCAGGAATTTCACTACCCGGTATGTTAGAGGGGTAAAGACAATCTCTACTCCGACTTTGAAGATATAGTTGGAAATAGAAACTGCGGCCAGAAGTGGCAGGGGTAAAACCCCAAGAAATGCAATTGCAAGAAAAAGTACCGAATCTACCGCCTCACCTATCAAAGTTGACCCGATTGTACGGGTCCACAGCCATTTGCCCCGGGTAAGTATTTTCATTTTTGCCAGCACGAAGCTGTTTGAGAACTCCCCGGCAAAGTAGGCGGTGATGCTTCCGGCTACGATTCTCGGGGTCTGGCCGAGGATGGCATGAAAGCTTTCCTGCAGTTCCCAACCTTCTGCCGGTGGAAGGACATCCACCAGGGAAAAGATGCCGGCGGCTGCTAACAGCCAGATAAAGCCTGTCCAGATGACCCGCCGTGACCGTTTATATCCATAGACTTCTGTTAATATGTCGCCGAAGATGTACGCCACCGGAAATAGAATAGTCCCTCCGTCAAAGGTGAAGGGTCCAAAGACAAGTATTTTTGTTGTGGCGATGTTGGATACAAGGAGTACCCCAACAAAGGAAGCAGTAATAAGGTCTACAAAACGGTAATTCCGCCTGGTCAGACCGTCTAATCCAGTGCTGTCGTGTTCATCGTCATTGTTACGCATTGTATCCTGCCTGATGTTTTTCTAATAAGAATCCAATGATATCAAAAGCGGGTAAAAGTGTTAAGCATATAACATTACTGTCATTAGATGGATCGATAAATCGGTGTTACTGCATGGCTTTGATAATATAGGATTGCAGATACCGCATGGGACGGAAACTATCTTCCCCGGGCATCCAGCTTATAAAGATTACTACAAGGTCAAAATCCGGTATGACAAAGATATACTGTCCGCCGTAACCCATGGCAAAAAACATATTGTGGTTTTTATTATCTTTTGTTACGGTGTTGATCCACCATTGATAGCCGTATCGTCCGAACCACATGTGCCCTTCGGATTGGATCTTGCTTGATTCATCTACCCATAGTTTCGGTATAATCTGTTTTCCATTCCAGTCGCCGCTGCGCAGAAAGAGATAGCCGAAACGGGCTGCATCGAGGGCTGTCATTTCTATACCATGGCCCCCGGTCGAAATTCCCGGGATTCCGGGGAAGCCCACCTCCACTGATTACCGGGCCAGCTTGCAGGTTTTGGGGCTACATTTTGACTGTTAAGACATGTACAGGCAAGGGCAGAAGCAAGGATTATCGTAAAGATGCATTTTTCTTTCACCTATATAATCCTATTAATCTTTATATAAAAAGCAAGGGGAATTTTTGGGGCGGATATATAAAGAAGTTTTCTTTATAGTAATGGAAGAAAAACCGTAAAAACCGGAGTGTGGGAAAAAGAGTACACATAAATGGGGCTCTTCTTTCGTACCTACGTATTGCCCCTTGACCGTCACGATAGAAATTTCTATCATTTAAAATAATTCTTAAAAGGAGGAGACTGTGTTAAGAAGTAAATTTTTTTTAATTGTGTCTTCAGTTCAAGCGGCGTGCGTCGTCCAACGCACCCAGGAGGCGCTATGAAAGGCAAACTCGGCCCACTGGCGGAAATCGCTGTGATCCTCATTCTGTCCGTGGTCGCCGGGTGCAGACCCCCGACGAGGGGAACTCCGCCGGGCGCTTCGTGATCTACAGCCCTTCCGGCGGCCTGGTCGCCGGCCCCACGGAGTTCCTCCCGTCGGAGACCATGCCCTGGGTTTCCGTGACGGGACTGCGGAACGGCAACGCGCTCATGGCCTACCGCGACTCATACGCCGCCGGCTGGCTCAGGATCTCCAATCCCTCGGGCGGCCCGGTCGCCGGCCCCATACTCTTCGATGGCTCAG